>WRJY01000259.1 GCA_009778355.1 Desulfovibrionaceae bacterium
TTGATGCGCCCGTCCTGCGGCAGGCGGCGCTCGGCAATGTCCAGATGCGCCAGCAGCTTCACGCGCGAACTCACCGCCGCGCCCTGCGCCGCCGGCACCACTTCGCCGGAGTGCAGCACGCCATCGACGCGGTAGCGCACGTGCAGGCCGTCGTCGAACGGCTCCAGATGAATGTCGGAGGCGCGCAGCTCGATCACGCGGCCAATGATGTTGTTGACGTGCCGGATCACCGGCGCCTCGCTGGCCAGGTCGCGCAGATGCTCGACGAAGTCGCCGGCATCGCCGTCCAGCCCCGCGCCCAGGGCGTCGCCGTCCTCATCGTGGGCCTGCCCGGCTTCATCGAACAGGCGCGCCAATGCCTTGTCGATCTCGCTGGCCAGGCCGACCGCGGGCAACACCTCCAGCCCAGTGGTCAGCCTCAGCGCCTTGCGCACAAACCCATCCTGCGGCGCGCTCATCGCAACGCGCAGACAGCCGTGATCGAGCGCCAGCGGCAGCACGCGGTGCGCCCGCAAGAATTCGGGCAGCAGGCCGGCAAGCTCGGGCAGCGCGTCCGGGAAATCGTCCGCCGACACGCGCGGCAATTGCAGGCAGTCGGCCAGCGCGTGGGCCGCATCCGGCTCGGAAACCAGCCCCAGGCTGACCAGCACCACGTCCAGCGCGCCGCCCATTTCATGCTGCGCGGCCAGCGCGCGTTCCAGATCGCGCGCGCTCAGCTTGCCGCCTTGCACCAGCCGCTCGCCGTAGCTCGGCCAATCAATGGCGCCGCCGGCCAGCGCGGCATCGGCGGCAACGGAAAAAGGACGGGAAGTGGGTGACATGGCGCTCAAATCAAATGCATTTGCCCGCGCACCAGAAAAAAAGTAAGGGGCCGCGCGCCTTGTTCAGGGAAGCTGGAATTTTACTGTCAGAGCCTGTTTACGATCTCAGCAGGCCCGCTGAGATCGTAAACAGGCTCTCAGGGGGCCGCAACGCCAGGGCTGGCGCGGTAACGCGCGTAGGCCGGCGAATTCCACAGCCGGATCAGGCTGCGCGCGTGCCAGGCCAGGTGGCGCAAGTCGCGGCGGCTGGCGCGCCTGGCCGCGTGTTCGACCACCGCGCCGGGCGCGCCGGCCAGCCGCCAGCCGGCCAACTGAAGCCGCAGGCACAGGTCCACGTCTTCGCAGTACATGCGGTAGCGTTCGTCGAACCCGCCCAGTTCGCCGTAAACGTCGCCGCGCAGCACCAAGAACGCCGCGTTGACCCAATCGGGCGCGGCCCCGGGCGGCACCTCGCGGCAGCCGCGCCCAGCCCAGCGCGCCCAGGCCCGCGCGCCCAGCCGCGCCGGGGTGGGTAGCCGGCGCTCGTGGTCCTGCGGCAGGCCCCGCGCGTCCAGTTGCAGGGGATAGACGCCGCCCACGCCGCCCTGCATCAAGGCCGTCAACAAAGCGGCAAACGGGTTGCCGCGCAAAACGATGTCCGGGTTGAGCACCGCGAACGCGGCTGCAGGCGCCGGCGCTTGCCGGTCACGCGCGAAAGCCTGGTTGTGGTTGGCGCCGAAGCCCCTGGGCGCGGCATTGGCGATCAACGCCAGCTCGAAAGGCCAGGCCTGCCCGCTCAATTGGCTCTCCAGCAGGGGTTCGGCCACGTTCAACGTCACCAGCACCCGCTCTGGCCGCTGCGTCTGCAAGTCGGCCAACTGGTGGAGCAGGGCCAGCACGGCGGGCCCGTGACCGTGACTGACGATGGAAACGCTCAGGCGCATCAGTCGAAATGCTCGGCAGCGGCGAGCAGCGGCGCGGCGGCATCCTTGGCCGACAGCAGGGGCGCCGCGATGCCATGCGCCGCCAGCGGCCAGTCGATGCCCAGCGCTGGGTCGTTCCAGCGCACCGCCCGCTCGTGCGCGGGCGCGTAGTAGTCGGTGGTCTTGTAGAGAAAATCAGCCGTCTCCGACAGCACGACGAAGCCGTGGGCGAACCCCGGCGGCACCCACAACTGGCGGTGGTTGTCCTCGCTCAACTCGACGCCCGCCCAGCGGCCAAACGCCGGCGAACCGCGGCGCATGTCCACCGCCACGTCGAACACCGCGCCGCGCGCCACCCGCACCAGCTTGCCTTGCGGCTGGCGAATCTGGTAGTGCATGCCGCGCAGCACCCCGCGCGCCGAGCGGCTGTGGTTGTCCTGCACGAACTCGACGCCCTGCAAGCCCGTGGCCCGCGCGAACTCGCGGGCGTTGAAGCTCTCCATGAAAAACCCTCTGGCATCGCCAAACACCCGGGGCTCGATCACCAGCACTTCGGGCAGGGCCGTGGGAATGACTTGCATCGTATCTTCACCCTTTCTTCTGCCAAGGATAGCCTCGGTATATCTTCAAATGCTCTTGCCACGGATACAGCGCGTTGCCTTCATCATCCCTGAGCGCACGCACCGACCCCGCTGCTCTGGCCGGCACGCCAGCCACCACGGTTTCGGGCGCCACGTCTTTCGTGACAACGGCCCCTGCGCCCACCAGCGCATTTTCGCCCACGGTTCTTCCTGGAAGAATAATGGCGCCCGTGGCAATTTGGGCGAATTGGCAGATATGGCAGCCGACGAGCTTTCCCATCGGCGGATAAGGATCGTTGGTGGTAACCGCGTAGGGATATATCCACACATAGTCGTCTATTTTCGTGAGCTGGCCGAGATGAACGTTGGAATGCAACCTCACATGGTGGCCAATCTCCAGATGGCCCTGCAAATCAGACAAGGTTCCCACGCTGCAATGGCGTCCAATGCGCGTCCCTTCCCTGATCGTAACGTGATGACCGGTCTGGAGCCCTTCTCCAATGACTACGCCTTCGTAAATGACGGAATGAGACCTTACGATGCTGCCCTTTCCCAGCAAGGTGGCCTGAAATTCATGACGGTCATTCGCGTAATACCCTTCCCTTGGTTCGCCAATGATGCAGTGTGAGCCAATGACGACATCGTCTTCCAACGTGACATTGGGATAGATCAAGGCCCCTTTGCCTATCGTCACGTTGTTGCCCAAGATCACATGATCCATCACGGTGGCGTCGGCGGCGATATGGTTTTTCATGTTGACCCTTTCCTTTTTTGAAGAAGCGGTTCACTTCGCAGCCTCACGCAGGCGGCATGTCACATGCGCATCCAGCAGGCGAAAGCGGCCCGGCCCGTCGATCGGGTCGATACGCACTTCGGGCTCGAAACCCGGGCTGCCGTCCACCACGAATTCCACCCAGGCCCGGCCTTGCGCATCGGGCAAGGCTGCCTGGCTTACGGACTGGCTTTGCGCATACGCCGCCTGCCCGGCCACGCGGTAGAACAACTGCGCGGCGCCGGGTTGCTCCAGTTCCAGCGTCACCTGAACGCCCAGCACGGCGCACTGGCCCGCCGCCGGGCCGCCGCCGGCAAGCGGCACGATCATCTGGGGATCGGGGCCGGCTTCCATCCAGCCGTCCTCCAACAGACGCGCGTTGTGCCAGCGCACGGCCTGGCGTTGCCCGCTGTCGTTCCAGTCGAACAGCGCCTCGCCCCAGCCGTCATGCGCAACGATCGGCAGGTAGCGCACGAATGACGCGCCGATTTCGCGCGCATGGCGGTAGGCGATGCTCCAGTCCGTGATGCCCAGCAGTTCGAAGCCGGGGCACATGATGGGCCGCCCCGAACCCAGTTGCCGGCTGAGGCAGCGGATTTCGCCCGCACGAAACGCCGACGCGCTTTGATAAAACGGCGCAACGTCGAACACCCCGCGGGCGGCGGCCACACCCAGCACGACCGCCACCAGCCCCGCATGAATGGCCACCGCCGGGCGTGCACGAGCGGCTTTGGCCAGCCGCGCGCCGCGCCGCCTGCAGCGCGTCCAGGCAGCGGCCACCCACGGGGGCAGCAGCGTGAGCCAGAAATGGTGAAAGCGCAGATACGCGAAGCGGAACACCTGGGCCGGACTTTGCACGTCCGCGCCGTGCAAACCGGCGCGCCCCAGACTCACCAAGGCCAGATAAACCAGCACCGCGGCCATCAACGGCAGCAGCAGCCAGGCCACGCGCCTTGCGCGGCCGCGCCGCAAACCGCGCCACGCCAGCGCCGCCGCGCCCAGCAGCGCCAGCGCCAGCGCCGCCACCCAGATCACCTCAGCGCCCAGGGACGCAAAACCGTGACCGCTGGCGCGCCCCAGCTTGCCGGCGGCATAAAGCCAGAAGTCCGCATCGGTCGGCCACACCAGCCGCATGGCCTGCCCGGCGGGATCCGCGCCTGAGCGCCGCGTCAGCGCCACCTGCATCACGGTGGTCGCCAGCCCGGCGATAGCCAGCGCCGCGCCGCCGCTGCGTCCGCGCGCGGCCAAGGCACTGGCTTGGCGCTGCGGCGTCAGCCAGGCCAGCAGCATCCAGCACGCGCCCATCACCAGCGCGGCCACGGCGCCGGAAATGTAGGCCAGCCCCGCCATCAGCCCGAGCAGCGCCACCGCCAGCAGGCGAGTGGCCCCGGGCAAGCGCGCCCCGAAGTTGCACCACGCCGCCGCCAGCAGGACCACAAGGGGCAGCGCCTGGTGGTAGGCCAAGTTCTGTTCGCCCCAATAGCTGCCCGATTGCAGCATGAAGATGGTCAACACGAAAAGCGCCGCCACCTGCCAGGCCGGCCCGCGCAGCGCCCAGCGCAGCAGCCGCCACTGCAACCACAGCAGCCCCCCCAGCACGGCAAGCATCGACAGCGCCTGATACGGCAGCGGATTGCCGCCCAGCCAGCGCTGGGCCATCACGTCCAGAAAAATACCCAGCGGCGCCACAGTGTTGTTGACCGCCCGAAACAGGTGCCCGGGCGCCAGCGACAGCGCCTGCCCCTCGTAGTAGGCGCGCCAGTCGTCGAGGAACGGCAAATCCGTCCCCCAGCGCAGCCAGGCCAGCAGGTTGGCCGCCAGCATCGCCAGGGGCAGCGCCACGCAGGCCCGGCGCAGCCAGTGCATCCAGTGTTCAGTGCGCGACATGCGGGGTGAAGATACGCCGTTGCAAAAAGAAAATCAGCGGCACGCAGACCGCCGCCGCCACTACCGGCGCCAGCCACGCCGGCTGCCGCCACCACCCTACCCAGAGCTGGACGATGACCAGCCCCAGCGCCAGTTGCAGCAAGTGCGAAGCGGCCACCCGCAACAGTGCGTGGCGCCGGCCCGCCCGCGCGAACACCAGATGCCGCAGCAAGCCATACGACAGCAGCACCCCGGCAACGAACGCCAGCACATAGGCCAGCCGGTAATCCAGCAGGCGCAACAGGCCCAGGTACAGCAGGTAGGTGAGCAGCGTGTTGACACCGCCCGCCGCCAGATAACGCAACGCCTCGCACCCCATCACGCAGCGTCCTTGCCGGCACGCACTGCCGCCAGAAACTGCGCGTAATCGCGGATGTAGTCCGCAGGGTCGTAGAGATCGGAAGCCAGCGCCAGCAGCACGCCATCGTGCGAGTAACCGTGCTGGATGCCCCAGATCATCGGCGGCAGGTACAGGCCCAGATTGGGCCGGTCGAGGCAGAATTCCTCGCGCTGCGAACCATCGTCGGCCAGCACCCGAACCGAGCCGCGCACCGCCATCAAAAACTGCGCGCAGACGCGGTGGGCATGTTCGCCGCGCGTTTCGGCGCTGGGCACGTTGTAAATCATGAAACTGCGTCGCACGAGAAACGGCACATCGCGTCCCACTTCCGCCGCGCACAGATCGCCTCGCGCATCACGCACTTCGCGCATCATGTGCAGGCGCACGCCCTTGACCCGGCTTTCGATCACGCACGGGGTTGGATCGGCGGGGCGCGCGCGCGTGTTCATGTCAATGTTCATGGCCGAAACGCTGCTCGCGCAACACCACCGCCTGCGGGCGCTGCTTGGTGTTTTCGTAGGCCCGCCAGGCGTAGGTGCCGACGATGCCCAGGCTGAGCAGGTTCAAGGCGCCAAAGAACAGAATGGCGATCAGCGTCATGGCGTAGCCGGGCACGGCAATCTGGCCGAGCAGCCTGGCCGCCAGCACCACCAGCGCCAGCACGATTGCGACGCCCATGCCCAGTGCGCCGGCCAGCGTCAGCAGGCGCACCGGCAGGTCGGTGAAGGCAAATACGCTGTCGGACAGGTAGGCCATTTTCTTGCGCCAGGTCCAGGCCGAGACGCCGTGGCGGCGCGGCTGGCGCGCGTAGGGCACGCTGACGCGGCGAAAGCCAAGCCAGAAAATTTGCGCGATAAGCGAACTGCGGCTCTCGCCCAACTGGAGCAAGGCGTCGCGAAACGGCTTGTTGCAGGCAAAGATGTCGATGCCGCCGGGCGGCATATCGGGCACCACCCAGCGGCGGTACAAGGACCAGAAAAGTCCGGCTTGCCAGCGTTGCCAAGGCGGATCGTGGCGCAGCACGCGCTCGGCCACCACCACGTCGGCCTCGCCGCCGGCCAGCCGCGCGTGCATCCGGGGCACGAGTTCGGGCGGCTCCTGCAAGTCGGCGGCCATGACGGCAAACCGCTCGCCGCGCGCGTGTTCCAGCCCGGCCCGGACGGCGGCAAAGGCGCCGAAGTTGCGCGTCAGCAGCAGCAGCGTGGCGGTCAGGCCGGTGGCGGGCAGGCGCTCGCGCAGGATGTCGTGGCAGCGGTCGGGGCTGCCATCGACGACGAACACCACTTCCAGCGGCTCGGGCAGCGCGCCGGCCATCTGTTGCAGCGCGGCCAGCAGATCGGGCAGCGAGGCCTCGTTGCGATAGACGGGAATCACCAGGCTCAACATGCGGCGGTCTCCGCGCTGAAAAAGGCCCGCACGGCGTCGATCACCCGGTCGATCTGCGGCGCCATCAATCCCGGGTAGCAGGGCAGCGACAAGACTTCGGCGCACGCCGCTTCGGTGACTGGCAGCGAGACCGTGCACCGGCGCACCGGCTGGCGATGATCCGGCGCCGGGTAGTGCACGTCGCAGGCCACACCGTGGCGCGCCAGATGCGCCCGCAACTCATCACGGCGCGGCGTGCGCACGACGTACAGATGCGCCACGCAATCGTCTCCCGCCGGCGGCGGAAGCCGCAGCGGCAGGCCGGCGAAGGCGGCGCCGTAGCGCCGCGCGATGGCGCGCCGCTCGGCATTGGCGCGGTCCAGGCGCGGTAGCTTGGCCAGCAGCACCGCCGCTTGCAACTCGTCCAGCCGGCTGTTGCCGCCGCCAGCCAGGGCCACTTCGTACCTGGCGGCCCACCCGTATTGCCGCAGCGCGTGCACGCGCCCGGCCAGCGCGGCGTCATCGGTGGCGACCAGGCCGCCGTCACCCAGCGCGCCAAGGTTCTTGGTGGGGTAGAAGCTGAAGCACGCCAGCGCGCCCCAGGCGCCTGCCTTGCGAGTGCCGCGCTGCGCGCCGTGCGCCTGCGCGCAATCTTCGATCAGGGGCACGCCGGCGGCGCTGCAGGCGGCGCTGATACGCTGCACGTCGCCCATCTGGCCGTACAGGTGCGTCAGCACCACGGCGGCCACCGGGCCGGCGCCGAGGGCTTGCTCCAGCGCGGCGGGCGCGAGGTTCATGTCCAGTGGATCGACCTCGGCGTACAACGGCTCGGCGCCAACTTGCACGATGGCGGTGCTGGCGTAGCAGCCCGCATTGGCCGCCGTGACCACGCGCGCGCCCGGGCCGACGCCAAGGGCGCGCAGGGCCAGCGTCAGCGCATCAGTGCCGCTGGCCACGCCCACGGCATGGGCCACGCCCAGATAGCGTGCGAAGGCGGCCTCGAATTCGCGCACCCGCGGCCCCAGCACGTACTGGCCGCCGTCCACCACCTGCCGCAGACACGCCGCCAGATCGACGCCGAAGGTCGCGCCGACAGCGGAAAAGAACGGCACTATGGGTTGGGTCATTTCATCCGCGGCTCACGCAGCAAGCGCATCAGATAGTCGCCATAGCCGCTCTTGGCCAGCGGCTGGGCCAGCGCGTCGAGGCGCGCGTCGTCGATGAAGCCCTTGCGCCAGGCGATTTCCTCCGGGCAGGCGATCTTCAGGCCCTGGCGGCGTTCCAGCGTGGCGATGAACTGGCCCGCATCCAGCAGGCTGTCGTGGGTGCCGGTGTCCAGCCAGGCGTAACCGCGTTGCATGATCTGCACGTTGAGCAGGCCGCGCAGCAGGTAGGCATGGTTGACGGCGGTAATCTCCAACTCGCCGCGCGCGCTGGGCTCGATGGCCTTGGCGATTTCGACCACCTGCCGGTCGTAAAAGTACAGGCCGGTGACGGCGTAACTGCTCTTGGGCTGGCGCGGCTTTTCCTCGATGCTGACGGCCTTGCCGGCGGCGTCGAAGGCGACCACGCCATAGCGCTCCGGGTCGTGCACGTGGTAGGCAAACACGGTCGCGCCTTCGGCGCGCGCGCCCGCCTGGCCCAGCAGCAGCTCGAAATCGTGGCCGTAGAAGATGTTGTCACCCAGCACCAGCGCGCTGGGCGCGTCGCCGACGAAACGCTCGCCAATGATGAACGCCTGCGCCAGCCCGTCGGGGCTGGGCTGCACGGCGTAGTGCAGGTTGATGCCCCACTGCGCGCCATCGCCCAGCAGTTGCTGGAAACGCGGGGTATCTTGCGGCGTGCTGATGACCAGAACGTCGCGTATGCCGGCCAGCATCAGCGTGGACAGCGGGTAATAGATCATCGGCTTGTCGTACACCGGCAGCAGTTGCTTGCTCACGGCCAGCGTGGCCGGGTGCAGCCGGGAGCCGGCGCCGCCGGCGAGGATGATGCCCTTGCGTGTGGTCATGGGGTCATGAAATGGCGGTCTCGGTCAACATGCGGCGCACGCCGTCGGTCCAGTCCGGCAGATGCACGCCGAAAACGCTTTGCAGCCGGCTCGTGTCCAGAAGCGAATTGTGCGGCCTGCGCGCCGGCGCGGGGTAGGCGCTGGCGGGAATGGGCGCTACCTCCTTGACCGCCAATGCGATGTCATGCCGCGCTTGCCGCACGTACTCGAAAATGGTGTTTGCATACTCGAACCAGGAGGCAGCGCCCTGCGCCGCCAGGTGGTAGGTGCCCGCGTCTTGCGGGCGCTGGCGCAATTGGCGGATGGCGTGCGCCGTCACGTCGGCGATCAGTTCGGCGCCGGTGGGCGCGCCCCACTGGTCGCCCACCACTGTCAGGCGCTCGCGCTGCTGCCCCAGCCGCAGCATGGTTCTGGCGAAGTTGCCGCCGCGCGCGGCATAGACCCAACTGGTGCGCAGGATCAGGTGAGCGCAGCCGCTGGCGCGAATGGCCTGCTCGCCC
>WRJY01000260.1 GCA_009778355.1 Desulfovibrionaceae bacterium
CCCGCCAGCACGACGGGCGTGCGCTCCAGCATGTCGGCGGGCGCGGCGGCGTCGCAGTGCGCAACGAAGTCGAGCGCCGAAAACGACCAGAGCGCGGCGTCCAGCTCGCGCAGCGCCTGCGGCGGCGCCACCACGCCCACCGGAGCGCCCGCGGCAGCCGCCTTGCGCAACAGCCGGCAGGCATAGGCCAGCTTGTCGGGCACGTTGAAATGGAAGGCGATTTCGGTCATGACAAGCGGCCTTGCCCTCGGTGGCCGCATCCGATGGCCGAATATGCAGAACCCCACCGCTTCTTCGCCATACCGATGAGTTGGGGTACGCTGGCTCTCAGTCCCCAGGAAGCTGTCGCAAAACATTTTCGCTCCCCGGTTTTTTCCCCTCGCCCGCTTGCGGGAGAGGGCTGGGCAGAGAGCAAGTGGCGCATCGCCGGGACGCGGCGCCTCCATGCGAACTCTTGCTCCTTCCCCCTCTGGGGGAAGGCTGGGATGGGGGCCACGGCGTCACCATCAGAACCGCCGCATCCCCCTCTCCCCAACCCTCCCCCGCGAGGGGGGAGGGAGAAAAACCAAGGCCGAAAGCGTTTTGCGACAGCCTCCTTGCGAAAGAAAGGCCGGGGAAGAGGGGACGGCGGCGCAAGCCTCATTTCAACGCCGCGGCTTCGCTGCTGCCCGCGCCGTTTTGCGCTGGGCCGCCGGCTGGGGCGGCGCGGCAGCATGAGCGGCCTGCTCCAGCAGGTACTGCATCAGCAGGCCGACCGGGCGGCCAGTCGCGCCCTTGACCGCGCCGCTTTTCCAGGCGGTGCCGGCGATGTCCAGGTGCGCCCAGGGGTAGGCGCTGGCAAAGCGTTGCAGAAACTTGGCCGCCGTTACCGCGCCGGCGGGCCGCCCGCCCACGTTGGCAACGTCGGCGAAGTTGCTCTTCAGACCCTCGGCGTACTCGTCGTCCAGGGGCATGCGCCAGCAGGGGTCGAGCCCGCGCTCGCCAGCGGCCAGCAGCGCCTGGGCCAGCGCGTCGTCGGTGGAAAACAGGCCGGAGCGCACGCCGCCCAGCGCAATGGCGCAGGCGCCGGTGAGCGTGGCGATGTCGATCACCGCGCGCGGGCTGAACCGCTCGGCATAGGTGAGCGCGTCGCACAGGATCAGGCGGCCTTCGGCATCGGTGTTCAGGATTTCGATGGTCTGCCCGCTCATGCTGGTGACCACGTCGCCCGGCTTGACGGCGTGGCCATCGGGCAGATTCTCGCAGGCCGGAATCAGGCCGACCACGTTGATCCTGGGCCGCAGCCCGGCCAGCGCGCGGAACACGCCCAGCACGCTGGCGGCGCCGCTCATGTCGAACTTCATCTCGTCCATTTCGAGGCCCGGCTTGAGCGAAATGCCGCCTGAGTCGAACGTGATGCCCTTGCCCACCAGCACCACTGGCGCTTCGGCCTTGGCCGCGCCGCGGTAGCGCAGCACGATGAAGCGCAGCGCCTGCCCGGAACCCTGGGCGACGGCCTGGAAAGCGCCCATACCCAGTTTGGCGACTTCCTTCGGCCCCAGCACCTCGCAGTCCATGCGCGGCAGCTTGCCCAGCGCGCGCGCGGCCTCGCCCAGCATGGCGGGCGTGGCGTGGTTGGCTGGCCGGTTGGCCCATTCGCGCGCCAGCCGCACGCCCTCAGCGATGCTGACGGCATATTCGAACGCGCCACGCGCCGCCGTGGCAGTCGCATCAGGCTCGCCGACCACGACTTGCCGCAAGTCGACATGATCCTTGAACGTCTCCTTGCTTTTGGTGGCGGTGTAGATGTAAGCCGCATCGGACGCGGCCAGGACGGCGGCGCCCAGGGCCGCCGGCGCGGCGGGCTGCGCGAAGCACAGCGTCAGCGTCGTGGCCGGGCTGCCCTTGAGCGCGCCGAGCGCGGCGGCAACGCCCTTGCGCACATGGGCCAAATGGCCATCGCCGATGCCCGCCAGCACCACCCGGCCGGCCTCGATGCCGGCGCTGCCGTAGCTGGCGAGCAACGCGCCGGCCTCGGTCTTGAAGTCGCCGCTGCCGCTGGCGCGCCGGATCAGCGCCGACAGCGCGTCGCCGCCCGGCTCGAAACCATCGGCCACCAGCACGATGAGGGCGGGCGTCTTGGCGGCGGCGGCGGTGGCCAGACGCATGGATTTGAGCTGAAAGTCCATAATTGGCAGGTTTTACGTTTCGACCGATGTTATTCGATTCCTCCGTGCGCAAGGAACTGGGCCGCAGCTTTGGCGCGACCCTGGTGGTGCTGGTCACCATCGTGATGACGGTGATGCTGATCCGCACGCTCGGGCAGGCCAGCGTGGGCCGCGTGAACCCGTCGGAGGTGATGCTGGTGATGGGCTTTACCGTGCTGGGGCATTTGTCCACCATCCTGACGCTGAGCCTGTTCGTCGCCGTCACCGCCACGCTGACGCGCATGTACGCGGCCAGCGAAATGGTGGTGTGGTTCGTCAGCGGCCAGGGGCTGCTTTCGTTCATCAGGCCGCTGCTGCGCTTTGCCTGGCCGGCGCTGCTGGCGGTGACGGTGCTGGCGCTGCTGGTCTGGCCCTGGTCGAACAGGCAGATCCGCGAGTTGCGCGACCGCTACCAGGGGCGCGGCGACATCGAGCGCGTGGCGCCGGGCCGCTTCATCGAATCGGCGAACGGCCTGCACGTGTTCTTCATCGACAAGGATGCCTCCGGCGCGCAAAGCGGCAATGACATTTTCATCTCCTCCGCCGAGCGCGGCAGGGAAACCATGACCTCGGCCAGGAACGGCCAGTTGCAAACCATCGAAAACCAGCGGTTCCTGGTGCTGAACCAGGGCTTCCGGCTGGAAACCGAAACCGCCACCGGCAAGCTGCGCGTCAGCGAGTTCGCCGAATACGGCAACCGCATCAACGACCGCGCCACGGGCCCGAGCGCCAACGACGCGCCGGCCATAAAGCCCACGCTGGCGCTGCTGGCCGAACCGACCGCGCGCAACCAGGCCGAGCTGTCCTGGCGGCTGGGCCTGGTGCTGGCCGCGTTCAACTGCATCCTGATCGCGCTGGCCGCCACGCGCGTGAACCCGCGCGTGGGCCGCAGCGCCAGCCTGGTGTTTGCCGTGTTCGCCTTTGCCAGCTACTACAACCTGATCGGCGTGGGCGAGAACTGGATCGCCCGCCAGCGCATCGGCCTGCTTCCCTTCGTGCTGCTGCTGCACGGCGGCATCTTCGCGCTGGCCTCGGCCTGGCTGCTGGCGCGCCAGGGCGGCTGGCACAACCGCCTGGGGCCGCGCGGTGCGCGCGCGGCGGAGGCGGAGGCGGCATGAACACGATCCGGCGGCTGATTTACGCCGAAGTCCTGCGCGCAGTCGGTTTCGTGGCGCTGGCGTTCCTGCTGCTGTTTTTCTTTTTCGACTTCATCGACCAGCTCGGCGAACTCAACGCCAGCGCGGCCAAGGGCTACACCATTTCCTACGCCCTGCTGTACGTGGTGCTGCAAATTCCCAGCCACCTGTACGAACTGCTGCCCATCGTGGTGCTGATCGGCACCATCTACGTCATGGCGCGGCTGGCCGAAAGCTCCGAATACACCATCTTGCGCACCAGCGGCCTGGGGCCGCTGCGCGCGCTGGGCACGCTGCTGGCGCTGGGGCTGGGCTTCGTGGCGCTGACCTTCATGGCCGGCGACTACGCGGCGCCGGCGGCCAACCGGGCGGCGCAGGCGCTGCAAGCGCGCTTTCTGGGCGACATCACCACCGGCCGCACCGGCGCATGGATGAAGGACCGGCAGGACGTGCGCAGCTTTTCGGTCAACGTGGGCGCGCTGGCATCGGACGGCGCCATGAGCCAGATCCGCATCTTCGAGCTGGACGACGCCACCAGCCGCCCGCTGGCCACCGTCAAGGCCGCGCGCGGGCGCTTCGACGGCGACGGCGCCTGGACCCTGTTCGACGTCGAGCGCCACGACTACCAGCAGGCCGGCGGCGGCCAGCCCAGGGTAAGCATCGAACGCCTGCCCGAATGGCGCTGGCCCACCGCCATCGGGCCCGACATGGTCGCCGCCGCGCTGCTCAGCCCCGACCGGATGCAAACCATCAGCCTGTTCCAGTACATCCGCCACCTGAAAAACAACGGTCAGAGCGCCCAGCGTTACCAAATCGAGTTCTGGCGCAAGGTGTTCTACCCCCTGTCCTGCCTGGTGATGATGGTGCTGGCGCTGCCGTTCGCCTACCTGCATTTCCGCTCCGGCAACATCACCGGCTACGTGTTCCTGGGCGTGCTGGTGGGCATCAGCTTTTTCCTGCTCAACAACGTGTTCGGCTTCATCGGCAACCTGCGCAACTGGGAACCCTGGATCGCCGCGGCGGCGCCGGGCATCATCTATTCGCTGTTGTCGCTGGGCACGTTCGGCTGGCTGGTGCTGAGGCAATAGCGTCATGCCAGCGCCCGAAACAACGCCCCAAGGCATCGTGCTGTTCGCCCACGGCTCGCGCAACCCCGCCTGGCGCGCGCCCATCGAGGCCGTTGCCGCCCACATGCGGGCGCTGGAGCCGTCGGCGCTGGTGGCCTGCGCCTACCTCGAATTCACCGCGCCCGACCTGCCAACCGCTGTGCAGGCGTTGCTCGCCGAAGGCGCGCGCGCCGTCTCTGTTTGGCCCATGTTCCTGGGCGCTGGCCGCCACGCCCGCGCCGATTTGCCGCGCCTGGTGGACGAGTTGCGCGCGCGGCACCCCGGCATTGCCTTCACGCTGCACCCCCCCATTGCCGAACACCCCGCCGTGCTGGAAGCCCTGGCGCGCACCGCCCTGTCCTGAGAGCCTGTTTACGATCTCAGGCCACGAGAGACTGCTACGATCGCGGCAGCCCGATTGCGTTTCCCCGCGCGGCATCGTCATTCCCGCGCCCGCTCCGGGCACGGCCTTCCGACGCGAAAAACTGTTTGCCCCAATGCACCACAGCGCCAGCGCGGCGGCGGCGTTTTTGAACCCGCCGAACAACGCCGAACCGGGCTCGAAAGCCGAAACATGAACCTGCTCTTCGTCGCCGACCCGCTGGAGTCCTTCAAGATCTACAAGGACACCACCTTTTCCATGATGCGCGAGGCCGCCCGCCGCGGGCACGGCATTGCCGCGTGCGAGCCGCGCCACCTGCGCTGGCAAACCGGCCAGCCGGTAACGGCGCACGCGCGCCCCATCCACCTGACCGGCCATGAAAACGCCTGGTTCACCGAAGACACCGCGCGCGATCAGCCGTTGACCGGCTTCAGCGCCGTGCTGATGCGCAAGGACCCGCCGTTCGACGCCGAATACACCTACGCCACCCACCTGCTGGAGCAGGCCGAACGCGAAGGCGCGCGCGTGTTCAACAAACCCGCCGCGCTGCGCAACCACCCGGAAAAGCTGGCCATCATGGAATGGCCTCAGTTCATCGGCCCCACGCTGGTCACACGCGAGCCGCGGGCGATTCGCGCCTTTCATGCCGAGCACGGCGACATCATCCTCAAGCCGCTCGACGGCATGGGTGGCCGGGGCATCTTTCGCGTGCGCGAAGACGGCCTGAACCTGGGCAGCATCATCGAAACGCTGAACCAGGGCGGCGGCGCCAGCGTCATGGTGCAGAAATTCCTGCCCGAAATCACCGCCGGCGACAAGCGCGTGCTCATCATCGGCGGCGAGCCAGTGCCCTATTGCCTGGCGCGCATCCCCCAAGGCAACGAAGTGCGCGGCAACCTGGCCACCGGCGGCAAGGGCGTGGCCGAACCGCTCAACGCCGCCGACCACGCCACCGCCAGCGCCATTGGCCGCGTGCTGGCGCCGCGCGGGCTGCTGCTGATCGGGCTGGACATCATCGGCACGAAGGTGACTGAAATCAATGTCACCAGCCCCACCTGCTTTCTGGAAATCCTCGATCAGACCGGCTGCGACGTGCCGGCGCTGTTCATCGACGCGCTGGAACGCGCGGCAGCGCAACCCGCTGACGCCCCATAATTGGCGGCAGCAAACCCTCGAAATTCATCCATAAGTAAATATTGACGCTCGAAGTCACCTTGCAAAAGGCGATGGCGGCAAGGCGGTTGAGTGCCGCAAGGCTTTGCTCGTGGCGCTTGATTCCAATCTGAGCTTGCCTGCGTCCTGCGCCGGCCAACGACCAAGCTCAGTCTGAACGGTTTTTTATTGAAACGCGAATTGAAATCAGAGTCTGTTTGCAATCTCAGATTGCCCCCATCCGCACCGGCGCGCCGAAACCCGCGGCGGCGATCAGGCGCTGAAGCAGGGGCTGCCATTGGGCATCAACGTCGATCAGTTGCATCTGGCTGCTGTCCATGAAGCCGTTGCGCACGCTGTGGCGGGCCAGCGCAATCAGGGCGTCGTAATAGCCGCCCTGGTTCAGCAGGCCCAGCGGTTTGTCGTGGTAGCCGAGCTGGCGCCAGGTCCAGGTTTCAAACAATTCCTCGAAGGTGCCGATGCCGCCCGGCAGGGCGATGAAGGCGTCGGCGCGCTCGGCCATGATGCGTTTGCGCTCGTGCATGGTCTCGACCATGATGAGTTCGGTGCAGCCCCGGTGCGCGTGTTCGCGTTCGGCCAGCGAGCGCGGGATGACCCCTGTCACGCGCCCGCCGGCGGCCAGGGCGGCATCGGCCACCACGCCCATCAGCCCGTTGCGGCCGCCGCCGTACACCAATTGGCCGCGGTGATGGCCGATCCAGTGGCCGATTTCGGCGGCGGTGGCGGCAAAGGCGGCGTCATGCCCAGGCCGCGAGCCGCAATAGACGCAGATCGAGAAGGCGGGCGGGGAAAGTTGATCCAGCATTGTCATCAGGATAAAAAACGGTTGTACAGCGCGGCCAGCCAGACGCCGGCGGCCAGCAACAGACTCAGCAGCACGGCGGCCGAGGCCATGTCTTTGGCGCGCTTGGATTGCGGGTGCCATTCGGGGCCGACGCGGTCCACCACTGCCTCGATGGCGGTGTTGAGCAGTTCCACCACCATCAGCAGCAGCGCCACGCCCGCCAGCAGCGCGGTTTCGGCCCAGGTGCGGCCCACCCAGAGCGATGCCGGCAGCAGCACGATGGCGGCCAGCGCCTCCTGGCGGAACGCTGTTTCGCCCCAGCCGGCCTTCAGGCCGGCCAGCGAATAGCCGGTGGCGTGCCAAAGCCTGGCCAGGCCGGTGCGCGATTTTTGCGCGTTGACCGGGCCGCCATCGGGCGCCTGCGGCGCATTGCCGGCAGGCGGCGGGGTATCGTGCCCAGACGCTTTCATTTAACCGCGTTGGGGTGGACGTGGATCAGCCGCGTGCCGGCCCACACGTCGTGCCAGAACTGGCGTTGCGGCTGAAACCGGCTGAGCAGCGCCCAGACCGCCACCCAGCCGAGCATCAGCACCGCCACCTCGCCGCCGGTGAGCTTGAACGGCGCCATGGCCGCCAGCGGCGGCAGAAACCAGACCCAGCACAGCAGATAGCGCCACAAGGCCCGCCCCGGCGTGAGCGGCTGGCCGCGCCGGTCCACGACGCGAATGCGCCAGGTCTTCATCGCCAGGGTCTGGCCCTTGGCCCAGAAGTACCCGAAATACAGCGCCAGCACCACGAATACCAGCGCTTGCAGCCCATGCCGGTTGTCCAGCGCGTTGCGGGTGCCGGTGGCCACGCCGAACAGCAGGGCCGGCAGCATCACCACGCCGAACAGCAGCACGCCTTCATACAGCCAGGCAGCCATGCGCCGGCGCAGCAAAGGCGCGGACAGCGCCGCCGGGGGCGGGCTGGTCAGTGGCGCGCTGGAGGGTAAGGCATTCATTTGCGAACATTGTCCAACAAAGCACAGACCACTGGCTGGCGTCCCCGCCCGCAAAAAGAGCGGGGGAGAAAGCCGCGCCAGCGGCTCAGGAGGGCGATTTCACGCGCGCTCGAACACCGCCGCGATGCCCTGGCCGCCGCCGATGCACATGGTTTCCAGGCCGTAGCGGCCCTTGCGGCGCTGCAGCTCGTGCATCAGGGTGGTCAGAATGCGCACGCCGGTGGCGCCGATGGGGTGGCCCAGGGAGATGCCGGAGCCGTTGACGTTGAGCTTGTGCTCGATGGCGTCCTGGTCGTTCCAGCCCCAGCCCTTGAGCACGGCCAGCACCTGGCAGGCAAAGGCTTCGTTCAGTTCGACCAAGTCCATGTCGTCGATTTTCAGGTTCAGGCGCGCGAGCAGTTTCTTGACCGCGGGCACCGGGCCGATGCCCATGTGCGACGGCTCGCAGCCCGCGGCTGCCCAGCCGAGCAGCGTGCCCATGGGGGTCAGGCCCAGTTCGGCCAGTTTGTCCTCGGCCACGACCAGGCAGGCGGCGCTGGCATCGTTTTGCTGGCTGGCGTTGCCGGCGGTCACGGTGCCGCCGGGCATCAGCGCGCGCAGCTTGCCCAGGCTGTCCGGCGAGGCATCGGCGCGAAAGCCTTCGTCCCTGGCGAACAGCACCGGATCGCCCTTGCGCTGCGGCACCTCGACGGCCACGATTTCATCGGCAAAGCGCCCGGCCTGCCAGGCGGCGGCTGCGCGCTGGTGGCTGCGCAGCGCAAAAGCGTCGGCCTGTTCGCGCGTGATGGCGTAGTCGCGCGCCAGGTTTTCAGCCGTTTCGATCATGCCGGAGATCTTGCCGAAACGCTCCACCGGCTGCGAACGCTCGCGGCCCCGGTCCAGGCGGTCGAAAAAGCGTACCGTGCCCGAGCGCGCGCCCCAGCGCATGTCGGTGCTGTAGTACTCGATGTTGCTCATGCTTTCCACGCCGCCGGCCAGCACGACGTCGGCGGCGCCGCTTTGCACCATCATCGCGGCGGTGACCACGGCCTGCAGACCGCCGCCGCAGCGGCGGTCGAGCTGCATACCGGGCACTTCGACGGGCAAGCCGGCTTGCAGCGCGGCCCAGCGGCCCACGCAGGGCGTCTCGCTGCTGGCGTAGGACTGGGCGAAAACCACGTCGTCGATGCGCGCGGGGTCGATGCCGCTTTTTCCGACCACGGCGCGCACCGTGGCGGCGGCCAGTTCCTCGACGGACACGGGGCGCAAGCTGCCGCCGAAAGTGCCGACAGGCGTGCGAAGGGGGGTAACGATGGCGGCTCTGCGCATGAAAAATCTCCTTGAAGAAAAAACGGTTTCAGTTATCTGGCAAAAAAGGAATCAGGGCTGGGCGTTTGGCTCCTTCCCCCTCTGGGGGAAGGTTGGGATAGGGGCCAGCAGCCGTACCAATGGAAACGCCGCCGCCCCCTCCCCTGCCCTCCCCCAGCGGGGGAGGGA
>WRJY01000261.1 GCA_009778355.1 Desulfovibrionaceae bacterium
TTGCGGGCAGTAGCCCGCTGCGTCCTCGCGCCTTGCCTGGCACGCCGATCACGGCACTGGCGGGCGCATCCAACTGCCGTTTTTAGGTTGAAAAATCAAAAGGATAGCCATGCGTGGACTAGCCCGGATATTTCACGTATCCCACCGATCTGCCGCCGATTGAGCGTGATGACGCCCATTGGCCCTAAATCCGGCAGTTGATCGGCGCTGATTGGCGGCAAAGCCAGCACTGGCGCGGATTTGAGCGGATGCGGCACCCTCACCCAATGGGTGAAACAAGACAGCAGGCCCTAGGTCTATGGAGATGACAAGCCACCGGTAGGCGATGCCAACCATGCGGGGCCGCGTTAGCGACCCCGATCAGCCGCTTTGAGCGGCTCACAACATAAAGTTCCCGGCTCTGCCGGGGAGTATTTACTCCAGCCGCTTCCTTCGGTTCACTGAAGCGGTTTGCCGTTCACATTGACCACGCCGCGCTCGGAGACGGCGGAAGACGTCAGCATGTCCCCGTCGCGAATCACATAGCCTTTGGCGATCAGCATGTCCAGTGCTGACTGGATCATGGATTTGGCGGCTGGCTGGTCTTGCGCATCGGCCTGCTGGCCCTGCTCTTTTCGTTCGAGCGCGATGGCCTGCTCGACCCAAGCCACCGGCAGCTTGACGTTGGAGCGCAGCGTCAATGCCTGTATCAGCCGCGGCATGGCCATCAGCGCGGTGTCGCCTTCTTGCGGCGCGAAGCCATGCGTGCCCATGGAGAAGGACAGTTCGCCCCGGTGGCCTTCGTAGGTCAGCGCGAGCTTGTCCACCGAAAACGCCGGGTCGTACTGGAGCAGCGGCAGCAGCAGGGCCATCTCCTGTTGCGCGCGCCTGGCTTGTGCGCTGCGGGCGGTCGCTGGCGTTTCGTTTCCGTTCCTGGCGGCGTCGATCAGTTCGGCAAACTCGGCGACGCTGGCGGCTATCGAACCCTGGATGTATTTCTGGAACGTGGGCGCGTGGATGTTTTTGTACGAGACCTGAAACTCGACGTTTTCCAGCCGGTGCGGCTTGGCGTCCTTGCCGGCCTGTACCGAGGCATCGCCCGTTATGGCGGCCTCGATGCCAAGCAGGTCGTTGCTGTCTCTGGTGATCTTTTCCTCGTAGTTCAGGTGCGAGATTTGCATCGAAAACGGCTCGTCGCCGTCAGGCGCCTGAAGGTCGATGCTCCCGATCTTCACAGTGCCGGCGCCGGGTTGCATCCACAGGCCGCCGCCGCTGCCGTGGACTTCGCTGTGCATACTCAGACCGGCGATTTTGAGGCTGCCTTTATCGACATGGAAATTCAGCTCGGGCAAGGTGAGGTCAACGACGCCCGACTCGCCGCTGAACTGGCCCGCGGCGGTCATGCGCCACTCGGGCCAACCGAGCTTGCCGCCTTGGTCGTCCAGTTCAAACTCGGCGGCTGGCAGGCGCATCACCGCGCGATAGCTGTTGCCGTAGCTCAGGTACCCGCGCATGTCGCCTGGCTTCAAGCCGTTGACGTAGTTGCGCAGCGGCGCTGGCACGCTGTCGGGCAGCGTGATCTGTGAGTCGATGACCGCCGCGCCGAATCCGGCCAGACCCGGCAGCGGCCCGTTGTATATCTGCTCCTTGACCTGAATGATGAACGGCTGGCCCGCCGGCGAGCCGTCCTTGGGGCTGTCCGCGTTCGCGCAGCCGATGCACACGCCGGTGCTGAACGTGGAAGAGAACAACCCCCGGTCCATTTTCGTGTCGATGAACTGGACGAACGAAAGCTGCTCCTTCACCCGCGCCACCTGCGCCTCGATCTGCGCCGCCACCTTGTAACTGGTATAGGCGGTGGCGGCAACGTAGCCTCCAGCCAGGACGGCCACCGCTACGGCGATGCCTGTCAGTGTTTGCTTTTTCATTGACCACGATCTCCTGAATGCGATGCCGACGCGGCGAACACAGCGCTCAGCCGCAAAGCGTGTACTTTAGCGGAGAAAGTTGTGGCTTCCTTGCGGGTCGGCCATCGGCAGCCGGTCTCCGCGGCAGTGTGCAAAAATGACGCGGCCCTTGCCGCGCAGACGCGGTTTCATGTGAAGGTATTGGTGAGACAGCACACTAGGCTGTCAAGCCGGACGGCGGGTGCAGTCGGCAGTGGGCGAGGGAAATCAAATGGTACCGATCGTGAGCGGCAGCGCATACTTCCTGGTCAAAGGCGCAGGGCCTGGAAACCCCGCAAACGGGTATCTGCGAACCGTGGCCCTCGCCGCCGTCGCCGTGCCGGCGCCGGCGCCGGGCCGTTTGGCGCGGAAGTGAAACCGGGGCCGAATCAAAGGTTTTCTCATGGCCCGGTTGCCCCGTCTTACCGTCCCCGGTTATCCGCATCACGTCATCCAGCGCGGCAACAACCGTCAGCCGATCGCGCTCGACGACGCTGACCGCGCCCGCCTGCTGGAGGGCATCCGCGCGCAGGCGGCGGCGGCGCGGGTGGCGGTACATGCCTATGTGCTGATGAGCAATCACCTGCATTTGCTGCTCACCCCTCAAACCGGGGAAGGCGTGCCGAAAATGATGCAGGCGCTGGGGCGCGGCTACGTGCGGCAGTTCAACAAACGGCACGCGCGCAGCGGCACCTTGTTCGAGGGGCGCTACCGCAGCACCCTGATCGAGGCCGAGCGTCATCTGCTGGCCTGCATGGTTTATATCGACCTCAATCCGGTGCGCGCGGGCATGGTGGCCCGGCCCGAGGACCACCCGTGGTCGAGCCACCGGCACTACGCGGGTTTCAGCGGCGACGATTGGCTCACGCCGCATTCCCTGTACTGGGCGCTGGGCAATACGCCATTCGCGCGCCAGGCGGCCTATGCCGATCTGGTGCGCGCGGGGCTGGGCGAGCAGCAGTGTTGCGAAATCGGTAAGGCAGCGCACAGCGGCTGGGCGCTGGGCAGCGCCGATTTTGTGGCCGATTTGCAAACCCGCACCAAGCGGCGTCTCACGCTGTCGGCGGGCGGGCGGCCCCGTCGCCCCCAAAAAACGGATTGAAAAAAACAGCACATTTGCGCTTTCAGGTTGATTTTCATGCTATCAAATTGATATGTCCCTGATTAACAAATTTCTTCAAAAAATAGCCTAAAACTTTGATCTGACCCCAATTAAAAAGCTTGGCGGGCGTGCGGTCTTGCCCTATGCTCGGACGGATTTCAAGACGATGGAGCGCGCATGACCATGCTTGCCGAGCAAGAGCATTTGAGAACCGCCGGCCTGTACGACCCGGCCCACGAGCACGACGCCTGCGGGGTGGGCTTCGTGGCGCACATCAAGGGCGAGAAGAGCCATGCCATCATCACCGACGCGCTGAAGATTCTTCAGAACCTCGATCACCGCGGCGCGGTGGGCGCCGACCCGCTGATGGGCGACGGCGCCGGCATTCTGATCCAGATGCCCGACGCGCTGTACCGCCAGGAAATGGCCGCGCAGGGCGTGGCGTTGCCGCCGCCGGGCGAATACGGCGTCGGCATGATCTTTCTGCCCAAGGAGCACGCCAGCCGTCTGGCCTGCGAGGAAGAGCTGGAGCGCGCCATCAGGGCCGAGGGCCAGGCGCTGCTGGGCTGGCGCGACGTGCCGGTCAACCGCGACATGCCGATGTCGCCCGCCGTGCGCGCCAAGGAGCCGGTGATCCGCCAGGTGTTCATCGGGCGCGGGGCCGACGTGATCGTGCAGGACTCGCTGGAGCGCCGGCTGTACGTGATCCGCAAGACCGCCAGCGCGCACATCCAGGCGCTCAAACTCAAACACGGCAAGGAATACTACGTGCCCAGCATGAGCAGCCGCACGGTGATTTACAAGGGCCTGCTGCTGGCCGACCAGTTGGGCGTGTATTACCGCGACTTGCAGGACGAGCGCTGCGTTTCGGCGCTGGGGCTGGTGCACCACCGTTTTTCGACCAACACCTTCCCGGAATGGCCGCTGGCGCATCCGTACCGTTACGTTGCGCACAACGGCGAGATCAACACCGTCAAGGGTAACTACAACTGGATGCGCGCGCGCGAGGGCGTGATGACTTCGCCGGTGCTGGGGGCGGATTTGAAAAAGCTCTACCCGATCAGCTTTGCCGACCAGTCCGACACCGCCATCTTCGACAACTGCATCGAACTGCTGACGATGGCCGGCTACCCGCTGGCGCAGGCGGCGATGATGATGATTCCCGAGCCGTGGGAGCAGCACGCTACCATGGACGAGCGCCGCAAGGCGTTCTACGAGTACCACGCCGCCATGCTGGAGCCTTGGGACGGCCCGGCCTCCATCGTGTTCACCGATGGCCGCCAGATTGGCGCCACGCTGGACCGCAACGGCCTGCGCCCGAGCCGTTACTGCATCACCGACGATGGCGTGGTCATCATGGGTTCCGAATCGGGCGTGCTGCCGGTGCCCGAGCACAAGATCGTCAAGAAATGGCGCTTGCAGCCCGGCAAGATGTTCCTGATCGACCTGGAGCAGGGCCGCATGATCGACGACGAGGAGGTCAAGGCCAGCCTCGCCAACGGCAAGCCCTACAAACGCTGGATCGAAGACTTGCGCATCCGCCTGGACGACGTGGTGCAGCCGGTGGCCGGGGCCGACGCGCCCGAGTTGCCGCTGGCCGATACCGCGCCGCGGTCGGCGGGCGTCGAAGCCACGCCGCCGGCCATGCTGGACTTGCAGCGGGCGTTCGGCTACACGCAGGAGGACATCAAGTTCCTGCTCAGCCCGATGGCCGTCAGCGGCGAGGAGGGCATCGGCTCGATGGGCAACGACAGTCCGCTGGCCGTGCTGTCCGACAAGAACAAGCCGCTGTACGGCTACTTCAAGCAGTTGTTCGCGCAGGTCACCAACCCGCCGATCGACCCGATCCGCGAGGCCATCGTGATGAGCCTAGTCAGCTTCATCGGCCCCAAGCCCAACCTGCTGGACATCAACCAGGTCGATCCGCCGATGCGGCTGGAGGTCAGCCAGCCGGTGCTGGACGCGGCGGACATGCTCAAGCTGCGCGAGATCAAGCGCCGCACGCAGGGCAAGTTCAGCTCGGCGGTGCTGGACATCACCTACCCGCTGGCCTGGGGGCCGGAGGGCATCGAAGCGCGCCTGGCCAGCCTGTGCGCACAGGCGGTGGACGCCATCAAGGGCGGGCACAACATCCTCATCGTCAGCGACAGGGGCGTGGCCCTGGACCGGGTGGCGATTCCCGCACTGCTGGCCGTGTCCAGCGTGCACCAGCACCTGATCCGCGAGGGCCTGCGCACCAGCGCCGGTCTGGTGGTGGAAACCGGCAGCGCGGTCGAATCGCACCACTTCGCCGTGCTGGGCGGCTATGGCGCCGAGGCCGTGCACCCGTGGCTGGCAATGGACACGCTGGCGGCCATCCACCAGGATCTGCCGGGCGAACCGGGCGCCGCCAAGGCCATCGCCAATTACGTCAAGGCCGCCGGCAAGGGGCTGTCCAAGATCATGTCCAAGATGGGCGTCAGCACGTACATGAGCTACTGCGGCGCGCAACTGTTCGAGGCCATCGGCATCAATCGCGCCACCGTGGACAAATACTTCACCGGCACCGCCAGCCGCGTGGAGGGCATCGGCGTGTTCGAGATCGCCGAGGAAACCTTCCGCCGCCACCGCGCCGCCTTCGGCGATGCGCCCGCGCCCGCCGGCATGTTGGACGCGGGCGGCGAATACGCCTGGCGCGCGCGCGGCGAGGCGCACATGTGGACGCCCGACGCCATCGCCAAGCTGCAACACAGCACGCGCGCGGGCAGCTTTGTCACCTACAAGGAGTACGCGCAGCTCATCAACGACCAGAGCCGCCGCCACATGACGCTGCGCGGGCTGTTCGAGTTCAGGGTCGATCCGGCCCGCGCGATTGCGCTCGACGCGGTGGAGCCGGCAGCCGAAATCGTCAAGCGCTTTGCCACCGGCGCCATGTCGCTGGGCTCCATCAGCACCGAGGCGCACGCCACGCTGGCCGTGGCCATGAACCGCATCGGCGGCAAGAGCAACACCGGCGAAGGCGGCGAGGACGAGCGCCGCTACCGCAACGAGCTCAAGGGCATCCCGATCCGGCAGGGCGAAACCCTGGCCTCGGTGATCGGCGCCGATGCGGTCGAGGCCGACCTGCCCTTGCAGGCCGGCGACAGCCTGCGCAGCCGCATCAAGCAGGTGGCCTCGGGGCGTTTCGGCGTCACGGCGGAATACCTGGCGTCGGCCGACCAGATACAGATCAAGATGGCGCAGGGCGCCAAGCCGGGCGAGGGCGGCCAGTTGCCCGGCGGCAAGGTGTCCGGGTACATCGGCAAGGTGCGCCACAGCGTGCCCGGCGTGGGCCTGATCTCGCCGCCGCCGCACCACGACATTTATTCCATCGAGGACCTGGCGCAGCTCATCCACGACCTGAAGAACGTGGCGCCGCACAGCGACATCAGCGTCAAGCTGGCTTCCGAGGCGGGCGTGGGCACCGTCGCCGCCGGCGTCGCCAAGTGCAAGGCCGACCACGTGGTGATTGCCGGGCACGACGGCGGCACCGGCGCCGCGCCCTGGTCGTCCATCAAGTACGTCGGCAGCCCGTGGGAAATCGGCCTGGCCGAAACGCAGCAGACGCTGGTGCTCAACCGCCTGCGCGGGCGCATCCGCGTGCAGGCCGACGGGCAGATGAAAACCGGGCGCGACGTGGTCATCGGCGCGCTGCTGGGCGCCGACGAATTCGGCTTTGCCACCGCGCCGCTGGTGGTGCAAGGCTGCGTCATGATGCGCAAGTGCCACCTCAACACCTGCCCGGTGGGCGTGGCCACGCAAGACCCGGTGCTGCGCCGCCGGTTCACGGGCAAGCCCGAGCACGTGGTCAACTACTTTTTCTTCGTCGCCGAGGAGGTGCGCCAGATCATGGCGCAACTGGGTATCCGCCGGTTCGACGAACTGATTGGCCGCAGCGACCTGCTCGACATGAAAAAGGGCATCGAGCACTGGAAGGCCAGGGGCCTGGACTTCAGCCGCCTGCTTGCCCAGCCGCAAGCGCCAGCCGGCGTACCGCGCCGCCATGTGGACAGGCAGGAGCACGGGCTGAGCGGCTCGCTCGACCACCGCCTGATCGAAAAGTCGCGCCCGGCCATCGACAACGGCGAGCCGGTCAAGATCATGGACACGGTGCGCAACGTCAACCGCTCGGTCGGCGCCATGCTGTCCGGCGCGGTGACCAAGGCGCGCCCCGAGGGCCTGCCCGACGATGCCATCCGCATCCAGCTCGAAGGCACGGGCGGCCAGAGCTTCGGCGCCTTTTTGTGCCGGGGCATCACGCTGACCCTGATCGGCGACGCCAACGACTACACCGGCAAGGGCCTGTCGGGCGGGCGCGTGGTCATCCGCCCCAGCCTGGACTTTCGCGGCAACGCGCACGACAACATCATCGTCGGCAACACCGTCCTGTACGGCGCCACCGCGGGCCAGGCGTTCTTTGCCGGCGTGGCGGGCGAGCGCTTTGCCGTGCGCCTGTCGGGCGCTACCGCCGTGGTGGAAGGCGCGGGCGACCACGGCTGCGAATACATGACCGGCGGCACCGTCGCCGTGCTCGGCAAGACCGGGCGCAACTTCGCCGCCGGCATGTCGGGCGGCGTGGCCTACGTGTACGACGAGGACGGCCAGTTCGCCCGGCGCTGCAACCTGGCGATGGTCACGCTGGAAAAAGTGCTGCCCGCCGGCGAGCAAAAAGCCGCCGGCGATGCCGGCGCGTGGCACCGCGGCCAGACCGACGAGGAGCAACTGCGCCAGCTCATCGACGAGCACCTGCGCTGGACCGGCAGCCGCCGCGCCCGCGAACTGCTCGACCACTGGGCCGCCACGCGCGAGAAATTCGTCAAGGTCTTTCCGGTCGACTACAGGCGCGCCCTGGACCGGATGCAGGCGCGCCAACAGGTTGCGGCCCCCGTGGCCGAGTGAAGGGAGAACCACGATCATGGGAAAAGTCACCGGCTTTCTGGAATTCGCGCGCATTGAAGAGGGCCATGCCCCGGTTGCCGAGCGCGTCAGGAATTACCGCGAATTCGTCATCGGCCTGGACGACGCGCAGGCCCGCCAGCAGGGCGCGCGCTGCATGGACTGCGGCACGCCGTTTTGCCACAACGGCTGCCCCGTGGGCAACGTCATCCCGGACTTCAACGATCTGGTGTACCGCGGCGACTGGAAAAACGCCTTCGCGGTGCTGGAGGCCGCCAACAACTTCCCCGAGTTCACGGGCCGCCTGTGCCCCGCGCCCTGCGAGGCCGCCTGCGTGCTGGGCATTGGCGACGCGCCGGTCGGCATCAAGTCGATCGAGCACGCCATCATCGACCGCGCCTGGCAGCAAGGCTGGGTGCAACCGCGCCCGCCCCGGCGCAAGACAGGCCGCAAGGTGGCCGTGGTCGGCTCCGGCCCCGCCGGCATGGCGGCGGCGCAGCAACTGGCGCGCGCCGGCCATGACGTAACGCTGCTGGAAAAAAACGACCGCATCGGCGGCCTGCTGCGCTACGGCATCCCCGACTTCAAGCTCGACAAATCGCACATCGACCGCCGCGTCGAGCAGATGCGCGCCGAAGGCGTCACCTTCCGCACCGGCGCGCTGGTGGGCGCCATGCCCGCCAGCGGGCCCGGCGCCCAAGTCCTCAACCTGGCCAGGGAGACCGTGCCCGCCGGGCAGTTGATGCAGGCCTTCGACGCCGTGCTGCTCGCCGGCGGCGCTGAGCAGTCGCGCGATTTGTCCGTGCCCGGGCGCGAGTTGGGCGGCATCCACTTCGCCATGCAATGGCTGCCGCAGCAAAACCGCGTCAACGCCGGCGACAAAATCAAGAACGCCATCTCCGCCAAGGGCAAGCACGTCATCGTCATCGGCGGCGGCGACACTGGCAGCGACTGCGTCGGCACCAGCAACCGCCACGGCGCCGCCAGCGTCACGCAGTTCGAGCTGATGCCCATGCCGCCCGAAGCCGAAAACAAGCCGCTCACCTGGCCGTACTGGCCGATCAAGCTGCGCACCAGCTCCAGCCACGAAGAAGGCGCGGTGCGCGAATTCGCCATCTCCACCAGGGAATTCGTCGGCGACGCCAAGGGCGGCAAAAGCGGCAAGGTCAAGGCGCTGAAAACCGCGCAGGTCGAATTCAAGGACGGCAAGCCCATCGAACTGCCCGGCACCGAAAAACTCTGGCCCGCCGACCTGGTGCTGCTGGCAATGGGTTTCACCAACCCGCTGGCCAGCGTGCTCGATGCCTTCGGCGTGGACAAGGACGCGCGCGGCAACGCCAAAACCGGCCCCGGCGGCTACGCCACCGGCGTGCCAGGCGTGTTCGCCGCCGGCGACATGCGGCGCGGACAAAGCCTGGTCGTGTGGGCGATTCGTGAAGGCCGCCAAGCCGCCCGGGCGGTAGATGAATTTTTGATGGGTTCAGGCGGCGCGCCTCGCTGAAACTTCCGTCCGGCGGCCTT
>WRJY01000262.1 GCA_009778355.1 Desulfovibrionaceae bacterium
CAGGCACGAGCCTGCCGCGTCCTCGCGCCTTGCCTGGCACGCCGATCACTCTACTTTCGGGCGCATCCAACTGCCGTTTTTAGGTTGAATCCTGATCGGCCAGAACGGCGCAGTCAGTCCAGCAACCGGTTGATCGGCGTCAGATCCTCCGCTTGCAGCACGCCGCTGGCCTGCTTCAGGCGCAGCAGGCCGACCAGCGCGTCGTAACGCGCTTTCGACAAATCGCGCTGGGTCTGGTAGAACTGGCTTTGCGCGTTCAGCACGTCGATGTTGATGCGCACGCCCACCTTGTAACCAAGCTGGTTGGCTTGCAACGCGGTCAGGCTGGATTGCTCGGCGGCCTCCAGCGCCTTGACCTGGCCCAGGCCCGACTGCACGCCAAAAAAAGCCACCCGCGTGGCCTGCGACACCGTGCGCTCGGCATCGTCCAGATCGGCGCGGGCCTTGTCCTCCAGCGCCAACGTCTCGCGCACGCGGCCTTCAACCGCGAAGCCGGCGAACAAAGGCCAGTTCAACGCCACGCCCACGCTGGCCACGCTGGCGCGGTAGTGATAGTTCATGCCCGGCGCCACGCTGAGCGTTGGGTTGCCATTGGGATAACGCTGCTGGCCCACGCTGGCCTGCAAATCCACCGTGGGCAAGTGGCCGGTACGGGCCTTGGCCGTTTCCATGCGGGCAAGTTCGAGGGCCATGCGGTTTTGCAGCACCGCCGGATGCTCCTGCATCGCCCGGTCGACCCAGGCCTGCGCGTCGTCCGGCTGCGGCGCCGGCAGCACGATGGGCTGCGCCAGCGGGCGCGGCTGGCTGCCGGCGTGGCCAGTCAATTGATCCAGCGCCAGTTTTTTGACGCGCAGATCGTTTTCGGCCGCAATCTCCTGCGCCACGGCCAGATCGAACCGGGCCTGCGCCTCGCGGCTGTCGGTGATGGTGGCGTTGCCGACCTCGAAGTTGCGCCTGGCCGCGTCCAACTGCCCGGCCACCGCCGCCTTCAGCGCGCGCACGTAGCGCAGCGCGTCCTGGGCCGCCAGCACGTCGAAATAGGCCTGCGACAGCCGCACGATCAGGTCCTGCTCGACGCCGCTCAGTTGCACCTGGGCCAGCTCGGCCTGCTTCCTGCCCTGACCCCACGCGATGCGGTTGGCCGGGCGGTACAGCGGCTGCGAGCCGTTCAACATGGCGCTCTGCACGTTGTAGTCGCTGTTGCCGCTGCCCAGGCCGGAGACTGCCAACTCCATGAAATTGCGCTGCGCGCCCGCTTGCAGCGCAAGCTGCGGCAACAGCCCGGCCCGCGCCTGATCGGCCCGCGCCTGACTGGCCCGCGCCTGCGCCAGCGCCGACTGGTAAGCGGCGTCGTAGCCGCGTGCGCTGTCGTAAAGCTCAAGCAGCGACTGCGCCCGCGCGGGCGCGGCGCACCACCCCATGAGAGCGGCGGCCACGCAGGCGATGAAACAGCGAAAAGTCAGGCGCATGTTTTTTCAGGAAGGGGCAGAACCAAGGCCCGCACAGCCTGAGCGTAGCGCATCTTCGTTCGCTCGCCGCGCCGCGCAACCGGAGCGCGGCACGCGCGGCGGCCTCCCAAGCGCGCTCCGCCCCAGTGATTCCTGGCATGAGCGAGACAGGGTTTTGCAAACTCTTTCCATCCCGCGGCCCTGCGGCTGTGAAGCTCCACGAACCAGCATTCCCGAAATAATGGGAACTTCCGCACCTGCTTGCCGGGTGCGACGCTGGCTTTTGCCTTGAAGGATGAAATCATGGGCAATAGCGATATCCGGCTTTTTCGCGTCATCTTTTCCCTTGCGGCAATCTGGAACTTGTGCGGCGACGTGCTCGGCTATCTGAATCCAGACCATACCTTCGAGACGCTGTTTGATCGCAGCGCCAGCAACCCTGTCCTGCTGTCGGTACTCCAGGGTGCCGCCGGCACGGCTTTCACCTATTTCTTCGGCTACATGATCGTGGCGCTCAATCCATTGCGGCATACCGGCATCGTCATCATTGGCTGCATCGGGAAACCGGGATTCGCGCTGCAGATGTGGAAGTTTTATGCGGCGGGCCTAGCCAATGCACACGCGATCATCATCATCGTCGTCGTCATCGGCGACACGACCTTCTGCGCCCTGTTCCTCTGTTATTTCTACCGCATCCTCAGAACCGGCAGCCGGCTGATTTAGGGCCTGTTCACGCTATTTCCATGGTGTCATGAAAATAGCGTGAACAGGCCCTCGCAGGAAGCGAAAGCCTCAATGCCTGAAATGCCGCACACCTGAAAACACCATGGCCACGCCGCGGTCGTTGGCGGCGTCTATGACCTCCTGGTCGCGCACCGAGCCGCCGGGCTGAATGACGCAGGCAGCGCCGTGGTCGATGACCACGTCCAGCCCGTCGCGAAACGGGAAGAAGGCGTCGCTGGCCACCGCCGAGCCTTGCAGCGACAGGCCGGCGTGACCGGCCTTGATGCTGGCGATGCGCGCCGAATCCAGCCGGCTCATCTGGCCAGCGCCGACGCCCACCGTCATGCCGTCCTTGCAAAACACGATGGCGTTGCTCTTGACGAACCTGGCCACCGACCAGGCGAACAGCAGGTCGCCGATTTGTTGCGGCGTGGGTTGCAGTTCGGTGACCACCTTCAGGTCGGCAGCTTGCAGCGCGTGGTTGTCGGCGGTTTGCATCAGCAGGCCGGAACCGACGCGCTTGAAGTCGATCGCGTTGTGGCCGCGCGCGAAGTCGGTGCCGCCATCGCGGCGCACGCCCGACAGGTCGATTTTCAGCAGGCGCACGTTCTGCTTGGACTTGAACACGGCCAGCGCCTCGGGCGTGAAGGCGGGCGCCATCAGTACTTCGACGAACTGCCGCGCCACTTGCTCGGCGGCGCGCGCGTCCACCGGCGCGTTGAAGGCGATGATGCCGCCGAAGGCGCTGGTGGGGTCTGTCTGGAAGGCTTTGGCGTACGCGCTGGCGGCGTCGAGGCCGACCGCCACGCCGCACGGGTTGGCGTGCTTGACGATGACGCAGGCCGGCGCGCTGAACTGCTTGACGCATTCCCAGGCCGCGTCGGCGTCAGCGATGTTGTTGTAGGACAGTTCCTTGCCCTGCACTTGTTCGGCGGTGACGATGGAGCCGGGCGCGGGCCACAGGTCGCGGTACAGCGCGGCTTGCTGATGGGCGTTTTCGCCGTAGCGCAGGTCTTGCAGCTTGACGAAGCGGCCATTGGCCTGGGCCGGAAACAGGCCGCGCCGCGGCGCGCCGCCGGCCTCAGCGCCGCCGAAGTCGATGGACGACAGGTAGTCGCTGATGGCGGCGTCGTAGTTGCTGATGCGGTTGAATGCCGCCACCGCCAGCGCAAAGCGCGTGGCTTCAGACAGTTTGCCGTTGCCGTCGCGCAGCTCTTGCAGCGCCGGCGCGTATTGCGCGGCGTCGGTCAGTACGGCCACGTCCTTCCAGTTCTTGGCGGCGCTGCGCACCATGGCGGGGCCGCCGATGTCGATGTTTTCAATGGCGTCGGCCAGCGTGCAGCCGGGCTTGGCGACGGTGGCCTCGAACGGGTAGAGATTGACCACCAGCAGGTCGATGGCGTCGATGCCGTGCGCCGCCAGCGCGGCCATGTGTTCGGGTATGTCGCGCCGCGCCAGCAGGCCGCCGTGCACCTTGGGGTGCAGGGTTTTGACGCGGCCATCCAGCATCTCGGGGAACCGCGTTACCTCGGCCACCTCGGTAACGGGCAGGCCGGCGTCTTGCAGCAGCCTGGCGGTGCCGCCAGTGGAGATCAGATCAAAGCCCAGGGCCGCCAGGCCAGCGGCGAGTTCGGCCACGCCGGTTTTGTCGGAAACGGAAATCAGTGCCTTCATGGGTGCGGTATTTCTATGAGTCGAAAACGGGTTTGCGCAGCGGCAGCGGGGTTCAGATCAACTTGTGCTCCGCCAGCTTCTTGCGCAGAGTGTTGCGGTTCATGCCCAGCCATTCGGCGGCGCGCGACTGGTTGTTTCCGGCGTGCTGCATGACCACGCCGAGCAGGGGCTTTTCGACCGCGCGCAGCACCATGTCGTACAGACCCTCGGGCTCGGTGCCGCGCAGGTCGCGGAAGTACGCCTCCAGGCTCTCGCGCACGCATTCCTCGATGTGTTTCTTGCTCATGATTTTTCAGGCTTAGTGATTTCCACAGGCCGGTCGTTGGGGTGCAGCGGCAGGCGCTCGTGCGCCTGGGCCAGTTGCTCGAAATAATCCGCCACGGCCTGCCATTGGGCAGACGCGGCGCCGATGCCGTTCATGCGGGCGCGAAACGCCTGCCCGCCGGGCAACGCGCGCACATACCAGCCGATATGCTTGCGCGCCGAGCGCACGCCGGCGTGCTCGCCATACAGCCCGTAGTGGTCTTGCAGGTGCGCCAGCAGGGCGCGGCGCACCTCCAGCACCAGCGGCGGCGCCAGTTCCTGCCCGGTGGCCAGAAAGTGCGCGATTTCGCGAAACAGCCAGGGCCGCCCCTGTGCGGCGCGGCCAATCATCAGCGCGTCGGCCCCGGTGCGGCGCAGCACTTCGCGCGCCTTGGCGGGCGAATCGATGTCGCCGTTGGCCGCCACGGGCACGCGCAGCGCGGCCTTGACGGCGGCGATGGTGTCGTATTCAGCCTCGCCGCCGTAGCCCTGCTCGCGCGTGCGGCCATGCACGGCCACCATCTGCACGCCCGCGCTTTCAGCCGCGCGGGCGATGGCCAGCGCATTTTTGTGATCCGCGCGCCAGCCGGTGCGCATCTTCAGCGTCACCGGCACGCCGCGCGGGGCGCAGGCGGCCACCACGGATTCGATGATCCGCAGCGCCAGCGGCTCGTCCTGCATCAGCGCGCTGCCGGCCAAGCGGTGGCATACCTTTTGGGCCGGGCAGCCCATGTTGATGTCGATGATTTGCGCGCCACAGTCGATGTTGTAGCGCGCGGCTTCGGCCATCATGAGGGCGTCGGCGCCGGCGAGCTGCACCGCGATCAGGCCCGGCTCGCCCGCGTGGTCGGCCCGGCGCGCTGTCTTGATTGTGTGGCGCAGATCCTGGCGCGAGGCCAGCATCTCGCTGACCGCGTAACCGGCGCCAAAGCGCCGGCAGAGCTGGCGAAATGGCCGGTCCGTTACGCCCGCCATGGGAGCAACGAACAGCGCGTTGGGCAGGAGATGCGGGCCGATCTGCATGGAAGGAACAACCGCCCGGCGCTCGCCAAGACACAGTGGCGCAACGGGCAGGGGAGGTCGATTCTAGCTGCTCAAAATTTCAGCAATCGAAATGGCGCGCGCTGAACGGCGGCAGTCAGGTTCTCAGGGGACATCCGGTTCCAGCCAGATGCACGCCGCCATGCGGCCGCTGCCGCCGAGCGACGCCTGGTCGCGCCGGAAGGAAAAGAAGCGTTCGCGCTGCGTCACCGTGCACCAGGCGGGGCTGCCGTCGTTGCCGTACACGCGGGTCACGCCTTGCGCGGCCAGGCGGCGGCGGGCCAGGGCGGGCAGGTCGGCCAGGAACTTGCCCGCGCCCAGCGGTTTGAAGCACGCCGCCGCGCCCGCGTCGGCATCGGCAAACGCCTCGCGCACTTCCGCGCCCACTTCAAACGCATCGGGGCCAATGCAGGGACCGAGCCAGGCGAGGATGTTGTTTGCTTCGTTTTTAATAGCATCGAGCCGCTCCAACGTCTGCTCCAGCACGCCGCCAGCCAAGCCGCGCCAGCCCGCGTGCACGGCGGCCACGGCGCGGCCTTTGTCATCGGCCAGCAGCGCCGGCAGGCAGTCGGCGGCGAGCACGGTACAGGCCAGCAGCGGCGCGGTGGCGATGGCGGCATCGGCGCTGATGCCGTCGGCAATGCCGGGCGTGAGCCGCGCCACCCGCGTGCCGTGCACCTGGTTCATGAACACGGGCCGGGCGGCCATCGCGCCCTGCAAACGCGCCCGGTTCGCGGCCACGGCGGCGGGCGCGTCGCCCACGTGATCGCCCAGGTTGAAAAAATTCCACGGCGGGCGGGAAGCGCCGTCGCTTTCACTCTGCCCCCGCAAGGTCAGCAGCGCCCGCACATTGGGCGGCGCGGGCCAGTTGGGGGCAAACAGCGGGATCATTCGGCGTCGGGGCAGGCCGAGGGCTGGGCGCGCTGGAACGCGCTCAGACTCATGCAGGCGTCGAACGCGGCCATGACGCGCGGCAGACCGCTCAGGTCGCATTCGTAGCGCCTGGCGTTGAATATCTGCGGCGCCAGGCAGCAGTCGGCCAGCGTAGGTGCGTCGCCGTGGCTGAAAACGCCCGGCTGGCTGGCGAGTTGGGCCTCGTAAGCTTGCAGGCCCAGTCGCACCCAATGCCGGTACCAGCCGTTTCGGGCGTCCTCGTCGGCTTTCAGCTCGCGCGACAGGTACTTGAGCACGCGCAGGTTGTCGAGCGGATGAATGTCGCAGGCGACGATTTGCGCCAGCGCGCGCACGCGGGCGCGGCCCGGCGCGTCGGCAGGCAGCAGCGCGGGTTGCGGATGGGTTTCGTCGAGGTACTCGATGATCGCCATGGATTGCGTCAGGCGCCGGCCATCGTCCAACTCCAGCACCGGAATCAGACCCTGGGGCGCGATGGCGGCAAACGCCGGTTGCTTTTGCTCGCCCTTGGCCAGATGCACCGGCACACAGTCATAAGCCAGCCCCTTCAGATTGAGCGCGATGCGCACCCGAAAGGCCGCCGAAGAACGGAAGAAGTTGTAAAGCTTCATGCGGCAAAGCATACCGCGCGCGGCATACTGTGAACCATGCCTGATCTGTTCTCGCACGAACCCATCGCCCCGCTGGCCGAGGCGCTTCGTCCCAAGACCCTGGGCGAGGTGGTGGGACAGTCTCACCTGCTGGGCGAGGGCAAGCCCTTGCGGCTGGCCTTCGAGTCGGGCAAGCCCCATTCCATGATCTTCTGGGGGCCGCCGGGCGTCGGCAAGACCACCCTGGCGCGGCTGATGGCCACCGCTTTCAAGTCTGAGTTCATCGCCCTGTCGGCGGTGTTTTCGGGCGTGAAGGACATCCGCGCCGCCATGGAACAGGCCGAACAGAACCTGGCGCTGGACAAGCACACCATTCTGTTCGTGGACGAAATCCACCGCTTCAACAAGGCCCAGCAGGACGCGCTGCTGCCGTATGTGGAAAGCGGTTTGGTCACCTTCATCGGCGCCACCACCGAAAACCCCTCGTTCGAAGTGATCTCCGCCCTGCTGTCGCGCGCGCAGGTCTATGTGCTGAATTCGCTGACCGAGGCAGAACTCGGGCAGCTATTGCAGCGGGCGCGGGAAAAGGCGCTGGGCGATCTGCAATTCGATGACCTGGCCAGCGACACCATCATCGGCTACGCCGACGGCGACGCCCGAAGGCTTTTGAATCTGCTGGAACAGTGCCAGACGGCGGCCGGCGCCGCCGGCGTGCGCAAGATCGACGCCGGCTTCGTCGAAAACGCCCTGACCCTGAACGCAAGGCGCTTCGACAAGGGCGGCGACAATTTCTACGACCAGATTTCGGCCTTGCACAAATCGGTGCGCGGCTCCCACCCCGACGCCGCCCTCTACTGGCTGACCCGAATGCTCGACGGCGGAGCCGATCCGCGCTACTTGGCGCGGCGCATCGTGCGCATGGCCTGGGAAGACATCGGCCTTGCCGACCCGCGGGCCATGCAGATCGCCAATGAAGCGGCCCTGACCTACGAGCGCCTGGGCAGCCCCGAAGGAGAGCTGGCGCTGGGCCAGGCGGTGATCTACATGGCCGTCGCCCCCAAGAGCAACGCCGGCTACGTCGCCTACGGCCAGGCGCGCGCCTTCGTCAAACAGGACAAGAGCCGCGAGGTGCCCGTTCACCTGCGCAACGCGCCCACAAAGTTGATGAAGGAACTCGGCTACGGGCACGACTACCGCTACGCCCACGACGAGCCCAACGCCTACGCCGCCGGCGAAACCTACCTGCCCGACGGCATGAGCGAACCCGGCTGGTACCGCCCCACGCCCAGGGGCCTGGAAGTCAAAATAGGCGAAAAGCTGGCGCTGCTGAGGAAGTGGGACAAGGAAGCCGGGAAGAAATGAAAACTGTTTTCCAGAGACCGGCTACCTCGTCGTCGATCGACAGGTTGAAGTTGGCCAATTCGTAGATGTAGCACAGGCAAAAGAGCAGCAACAGCCGCTACGCTGCCTGCAATTCGTCGCGCGAAAGCGCCGTGCTGAATCTGGAATCTTGCATAAGGCGCTGATTTTCAACGCTGGCGCGGCGGCAGTCCGGTGTGCTGGGTCAGCGTGCGGCCTTTGCGCGCTGGCGCGGCACTTTTGGGCTGCCCCGCCGCCTTGGTAGAGTTCTTGCGCCGTGCACTCTGGTAGCCACCGCTTTCCAACGGCTGCCAGGCGGGGATGAGGTGGCGCTTGCCGTTGCCAATGAGGTCGGAGCGGCCCATGTCCTTGAGCGCCTGGCGCAGCAGGGGCCAGTTGGCGGGGTCGTGCCAGCGCAGGAAGGCCTTGTGCAGGCGGCGGCGGCGCTCGCCCTTGACGGTGTCCACTTTTTCGGCGCGCCCGTCGCGGTGAATGCCCTTGAGCGGGTTCAGGCCGGTGTGGTACATGGCGGTGGCGGTCGCCATGGGGCTGGGGTAGAACGCCTGCACCTGGTCGGCTCGAAAGCCGTTGGCCTTGAGCCACAGCGCCAGGTTCAGCATGTCCTCGTCCGTGGTGCCGGGGTGGGCGGCAATGAAGTACGGGATGAGAAACTGCTCCTTGCCCGCCTCCTTGCTGAACTTGTCGAACAACTGCCTGAAACGGTCGTAGCTGCCGATGCCGGGCTTCATCATCTTCGACAGCGGCCCGGCTTCGGTGTGCTCGGGCGCGATCTTCAGGTAGCCGCCCACGTGGTGTTGCACCAATTGCCTGACGTAGGCGGGCGATTGCACGGCCAAGTCGTAGCGCAGGCCGGAGCCGATCAGCACCTTCTTCACGCCCGGCAGTTCGCGCACGCGCTGGTAGAGGGCGATCAGCGGGTCGTGGCTGGTGCGCAGGTGCTGGCAGATGCCGGGATAGACGCAGCTTGGCTTGCGGCAAGCGGCCTCGATGCGTGGGCTACGGCAGCCCAGGCGGTACATGTTGGCGGTGGGCCCGCCCAGGTCGCTGACGATGCCGGTGAAGCCCTGCACTTTATCGCGCATGTCCTGCACTTCGCGCACGATCGAATCAGCGCTGCGGCTCTGGATGATGCGCCCTTCGTGCTCGGTGATGGAGCAAAAGGTGCAGCCGCCAAAGCATCCGCGCATGATGTTGACGGAAAAACGGATCATCTCCCACGCGGGGATTTTGGTGGCGCCGTCGTGGCGTCCGCGCGCGTCGGCGTAGCGCGGGTGCGGGCTGCGCGCATAGGGCAGGTCGAACACCCAGTCCAGTTCATTGGTGGTCAAGGGAATCGGCGGCGGGTTGATCCACACGTCCCTGGCCGTGGCGCCCGCGCCGTGCGCCTGCACCAGCGCGCGGGCGTTGCCGGGGTTGGTTTCCAG
>WRJY01000263.1 GCA_009778355.1 Desulfovibrionaceae bacterium
GGCCCGTCTGGGAAAACCGGACGACGAGCACCCGCTTGGGAGCCGGGATCGTATCCGGCGGGATGGAATTCACGTCGGAAGGCTCGAAAAAACGCGAATTTTTGATTATAGATATTCGCCCGATCATCCCGTCCGCCCCGCCAAGCCGCACGTATAGTTGCCGCCTTTGCCGGCGCAGCTTTTTCATGCCCTCCACCACCAGTCTCTGGATTGCCTTCGCCATCATTGCCGCGCTGAGCCAGGTCGCGCGCAATGCAATGCAGCGCAACCTCACCAAGCCGCTGGGGACCTGGGGCGCGACGAACATCCGTTTTCTGTTTGGCTTTCCGTTTTCGATCCTGTTTCTGGCCATCGTGCTGATCGCGTCGGGTGACCGCCTAGGCTGGCCGCCCGCCGTCTTCTGGCCGTGGCTGTTGCTCGGCGCGCTGACTCAGATTCTCGGCACGGGGCTGATGCTGCTGGCCATGACCGAGCGGTCCTTCGTGGTGACGACGGCCTATCTGAAAACCGAGGCGATCCAGACCGCGATCTTCGGCTTCGTCTTTCTCGGCGATCACCTGACCTGGATGAAAGTGGCCGCGATCCTGATCGCCACCGCCGGGGTGGCCGTCACCGCGCTCAGGCCCGGCGGCGGGAAGGGGTTTGGCGAAATCAGGCCGACCATCACCGGCCTGATTTCGGCGGCGGCGTTCGCGCTGTCCGCGGTCGGCTTTCGCGGCGCCATCATCGCCGTACCCGAGGTCTCTTTCGTCACGGCGGCATCGTTCACGCTGGCGCTCAGTCTGCTGGCGCAAACGCTGATCCTGACGATCTACCTGCTCTGGCGGGCGCCCAAGGTGCTGCAAACGATTCTGGGCCTGTGGAAGCCGTCGATGCTGGCGGGCTTCGTTGGCGCCCTGGGCTCGCAGTTCTGGTTTCTGGCATTCGCGTTGACCGCCGCCGCCAACGTCCGCACGCTCGCCCTGGTCGAAGTCCTGTTCGCGCAAGGCGTCGCTTACCATTCGTTCAAGCAGGCGCTTTCGGCGCGCGAGTTCTCGGGCATCGTGTTGATCGTCGCAGGCGTTGCGCTGCTGGTGGCGGCGTGAAAAATCACTGAATTTCCCGCATGGCCAAGGACAAAACCATCTTCACCTGCAACGAATGCGGCGCCAGCAGTCCGCGCTGGCTGGGCAAGTGTCCGGGGTGCGGGGCGTGGAATTCGCTGATCGAATCGGTGGCCGAGGCCGCCCCCGCCGCCGGCAAGAACCGTTTGGGCGGCGCGTTTTCGGCGCTGGCGCCGGGCACGGGCGTGCTGCCGCTGGCCGAGATCGAGGCGGTGGACGTGGCGCGCTGGCCCACCGGCCAGCCGGAGCTGGACCGCGTGCTGGGCGGCGGCATGGTGGCCGGCGGGGTGGCGCTGATCGGCGGCGATCCGGGCATCGGCAAATCCACCCTGCTGCTGCAAGCCCTGGACACGCTGCAGCGCAGCGGCGTGACAGCCCCCGACGAAGCCCGGCAGCGCGGTGGCACGCTTTACGTGACGGGCGAGGAAAGCGGCGCGCAGGTGGCCCTGCGCGCGCGCAGGCTGGGGCTGGCCGGCTCGCGGGTGGCGGTGCTGGCGGAGATTCAACTGGAAAAAATCCTCGCCACGCTCGCTCAGCGCCAGCCGGCGGTGGCGGTGATCGATTCGATCCAGACCATCTACAGCGACCAGCTCACCAGCGCCCCCGGCAGCGTGGCGCAGGTGCGCGAGTGCGCGGCGCACCTGACACGCTGGGCCAAGGCCAGCGGCTGCGCGGTGGTGCTGGTGGGCCATGTGACCAAGGACGGCCAACTGGCCGGCCCGCGCGTGCTGGAGCACATGGTGGACACGGTGCTGTATTTCGAGGGCGAGACGCATTCGTCGTTCCGCCTGATTCGCGCCATCAAGAACCGCTTTGGCGCCGTCAACGAAATCGGCGTGTTCGCCATGACCGAGCGCGGCCTCAAGGGAGTGAGCAACCCCAGCGCGATCTTCCTGAGCCAGCACGCGCAGCCGGTGCCGGGCAGTTGCGTACTGGTGACGCTGGAAGGCACGCGGCCCATGCTGGTGGAGGTGCAGGCGCTGGTCGATGGCGGCGGGCCCAGCCCGCGCCGCCTGTCGGTCGGTCTGGAGCGCGACCGCCTGGCGATGCTGCTGGCCGTGCTGCACCGGCACGCCGGCGTGGCCTGCGGCGATCAGGACGTGTTCGTCAACGCCGTGGGCGGCGTGCGCATCAGCGAACCGGCGGCGGACCTGGCGGTGATGCTGGCCATTGCCTCCAGCCTGCGCGGCAAGCCGCTGCCCAAGGGCTTCATCGCCTTCGGCGAAGTGGGCCTGGCCGGCGAGGTGCGCCCCGCGCCGCGCGGACAGGAGCGGCTGCGCGAAGCCGCCAAACTGGGCTTCAGCATGGCCGTGATGCCGAAGGCCAATGCGCCGAAAAAAGAAGCCAGAGAGCTTGAAGGTCTGACGATTCACGCGGTAGAGCGGATCGACGAGGCGCTGGAGATCGTGCGCCAGATGGCGTAAGAGCCTGTTCAGTGTCTTTTCGCCTGAAAAGGAAAACAGCGCGTCCGCTGCATTGCGGCGAGCAATGTATTACAATTGTTATAACTTTGCAGGAACGGCGCCATGCACACCTTGAAGGTCACACAGATCGGCAATTCGCTGGGAGTCATTCTTCCGCGCCAGGTACTAGCGCAGTTGGCGCTGGAAAAGGGTGATGCGCTCTACTTGACCGCATCTGCCGATGGCGTGCGGCTGACGCCTCATGACCCCGCCTTTGAGCACCAGATGGAGCAAGCGCGCAAGATCATGAAAGAACGGCGCGCCGTACTGCGCGAGTTGGCCAAGTGAAGCGGGCCGCCAATGATGGCTGGGTCTGGCTGAACCGGCCCGTCATGCTGGCGGTTCACGAAGCGCAGTTGGCCGAGCATGGCGGCCCAATCGGGGTGCGTGACGCAGGGCTGCTGGAATCGGCCCTCGCAAGGCCGCAACACCTGGCCGCTTACGCCAAGCCCGACATTGCAGCCTTGGCTGCTGCATATGGCTACGGCATCGCACGCAATCACCCGTTCGTTGACGGCAACAAACGTTCAGCCTTCGTCGCGGTCGAGCTCTTTCTCGCACTCAATGGATATGCTTTGTCAGCCAGCGATGCCGATTGCGTCGTGACCATGCTCGCCATCGCAGCCGGCGATATCGACGAAGCCGCCTTCGCGGCCTGGCTGCGAAAGCACAGTACGCCGCGCTGACGCCAGCAAAACGGGTTTTGCCACTGGGCCGGCGATCCTGTCGGCACGCTGAGTTACCCTAAAAACGGCAGTTGACCGCTCCTTTATCCTCGTAACCTCGCATGAACACAACGGTTTCTGCCCTCAATTCAACTCACCGCTTAGGTGAGAGTGCTATGCGCCCGCCAGCGCCGCGCTCGGCGCGCCATGCGGCGTTGCTCGTCCTTGCGGGCAGTAGCCCGCCGCGTCCTCGCGCCTTGCCTGGCACGCCGATCACGGCGCTGGCGGGCGCATCCAACTGCCGTTTTTAGGGTTACCCGAAAGAGGTCGCGTGGCCTCTCGCGCCCAGCATCTCGTGCGTGTCGTGCGCCATGACTGCGAGAAAAGCGAGCAGGCCCAGGTAATACAGCGCGTAGGTCAGGCGCGTTTCGTTCGAGACGGCGTAGTACCGCTGGTTTGCCGGATCGGAGGGGTCGTAGCGCCATGCCTTCATGACTTGGGGCGCGGCCAGAACCGCCATCAGGATCAGCAGCGGACTTGGCCGCCAAAAAAAGAGGCCGACCAGCACCGGCACGCCGAACAGCCAGACGCGCGGCGAGAGCACGGCGGTGATGCGGCCGCCGTCGAAAGGCGACAACGGAATCAGGTTGAACAGGTTCAGAAAAAATCCCGCGTAAGCCAGCGCGAGCATCAGGTTGCTGCCATAGGCCCGCGCTGCAAAGTAGCAACCCAGCGCGGCGATGCTGCCGAGTAAAGGCCCGGCGAAGCCGACCCAGGCTTCGGTTTCAACGTCGTGGGGCTGGCTCTTGAGTTCGATCCATGCGCCGACGAAGGGTATGAACGTCGGCGCGCCCACGTCAAGCCCGCGCTGGCGCGCCGCCAGATAGTGGCCCATTTCGTGCATGAAGATCAGCCCGACGAAGCCCGCCGCGTAACGCCAGCCGAAGATGAAGGCATAGGCGACGACCGACACCAGCATCGAGCCGCCCATGACGAGCAGCTTGGACAGCTTGCCCGCACTGAGCAGGAGCAGCAGCAATTTCATTTCAGCGATCCAGGGGGGATGCGTTTTCAGCGTGCAGCGCGTGAAGCCCGAAAAGTCATTCCTTGCGCTTGAAGAACTTGCGAACGCCCCACAGCGCGCCGGCGGCGGCGACGATCAGGAGCTTGCCGAACTTCGCCAGCGCCGCCAAAACGACCGCCAAAAGACCAAGCTTCTTGGCCGCCGCGCCCGCCACCAGCGCCGCCAGACCATACGCGGCGACTTTGTCGGTGGAGCCGTTGAAGTCGGCATAACGCTTGCCTTCGCCATACTGCAACGCGGCCAGCAAGGTCATGGCTTCGGGCTTGTACTTTTCCAGCTCGCTGGCGTTGGTCACGAGGTTCAGGCTGATGTAGCCCTCGCGGCCAAGCGCATAGGTGTTGTAATTAACGCCCTGATCCTTGGTATCGGCGGCGCCTTTGTCACGCAAGGTCGCCGCCCAGACCAGGCGGTGCGTGGCGGTATCGTATTTTGGCGGCTGCGCCCAGCCGATCACCTCGATCGGGGCAATGCCGCGCCTGGCGCGCTCCTTGTTGCCTTCTTCCGTGCCTTCCTTCAGGCTTTGCAGCAGTTCGTCCGCGTTCCAGTCCCTGGCATCGTCGTCCTTGATGTAACCCTCGTTGATGAAGGTGACGGTCGCCATCCAGTCGTCGTCGTTATCGGGGACGATCAGGCCCATGAAGCCGGGGCCGGGCGAGTTGCCCATGACGCGCATCAGTTGGGTTGCCGCCGGAACCGGTATCCAGACATAGCCCTTGAGCAGATGCAGCGTCCCCTGATCGCGCAGCGCAATGTCGGCAGGGCCGGGCTTGTGCGCCGCGCGGACTGCCGCCTCAGCCCTTTCCTGCTCGGACTCCAGGGCGGTTGCGGCAGCCGATGCCGACGGGCCTGGAGGATTGGCGGCTCCCGCGACGGCGGCACACGCAATGAGAAGCGCCGCCAGAACGCGGCCAAAGCGAACACCCATTGGAATCTCCAGCGTTATGTAATTTTGAGAAAGGCGTTCAGTTTACTCATGCGCAGCGGCTCGTTTGGCCACCCCCTGAAGGGCCGTGGCGCGGCGACAATCGGGCGTATGAATATTCGATCTCTCATCACCCTGGCTGGCGCGGTGGCGCTGGGCGCGCTGGCCTGGCAGGCTGGCGGCTGGCAGGGCATCATCTTGCTGGTCAGTGGGCTGGTGCTGTGGCTGTTGTTGTCATTCACGCGGCTGATGACGGTGTTCAGGCGCGCCAGCGAACAGCCGGTAGGCTACATCGGCAGCGCGGTGATGCTCAACGCCAAGCTCAAGCCCGGCCAGCGGCTGCTGCACGTGGTGGCGCTGACGCGCTCGCTCGGGCAGCGGCTGTCGGCCATCGACGCGCAGCCCGAGGTCTATTGCTGGACCGACCCGGGCCAGTCGCGCGTAACGGCGCGGTTCGAGAACGGCCGCCTCGAGCAATGGCGGCTGGAGCGCCTGGCTGCCGATGCCCAAACGCCCAGCCTGCCCGGCGAGCAAGAGCCGCCGCAGGCTTAAAATTGCCCGGCTCGAGCGCCGCCGGCCCGCAGCCGTTCGTGACCGCGGGCCGCGCTCGGCTCTCCCTCTTCCCGATTCGACAAAACCGAGGACATCCGCATGAGTACCCCCGCTCTTTCCATGGCCGACCGCGACGGCAAAATCTGGTTCGATGGCCAGTTCGTCGATTGGCGCGACGCCAAGGTTCACGTGCTGACGCACACGCTGCACTACGGCTGCGGCGCATTCGAGGGCGTGCGGGCTTACGACACCGTGGACGGCACCGCCATCTTCCGTCTGGAAGAGCACACCCAGCGCCTGTTCAACAGCGCCAAGATCCTGCGCATGAAGCTGCCCTTCACGCCCGAGCAGATCAACGAGGCGCACAAGGCCGTGGTGCGCGCCAACAACCTCACGAGCTGCTATCTGCGGCCGCTGGTGTGGATCGGCTCTGAAAAGCTCGGCGTCAGCCCCAAGGGCAACACGGTTCACGCGATGGTCGCGGCCTGGCAATGGGCCGCGTACCTGGGCGCCGAAGGACTGTCGCGCGGCATCCGGGTGCGGATCAGCAGCTATGCCCATCACCACGTCAACGTGACGATGATGCAGGCCAAGACCGTGAGCAACTACACCAATTCGATTCTGGCCAACATGGAGGCCACCGAGGACGGCTACGACGAGGCGATTCTGCTCGACCCCTCCGGCTTCGTGGCCGAAGGCTCGGGCGAAAACGTGTTCCTGGTCAAGGACGGCGCGATCTACACGCCCGACCTGTCGGCTGGCGCGCTCAACGGCATCACGCGCAACACGGTACTGCACATCGCCAAGGATCTGGGCATCGAGGTGGTGCAAAAGCGCATCACGCGCGACGAGTGCTACATCGCCGACGAAATGTTCTTCAGCGGCACCGCCGCCGAGATCACGCCCATCCGCGAAATCGATCGCGTGCAGGTGGGCAACGGCGCGCGCGGCCCGATGACCGAAAAAATCCAGCAGGCGTTCTTCGACATCGTCAATGGCCGCAACCCCAAATATGCCAAGTGGCTGTCGAAGGTTTGAACCATGAGCCAGTCAATCGTCGAACTGCAAGCCAGGGACTTGAGCGAACGCGGCGGCGTGTTCTGCCCCAACCCCAAGGCCGACATGAAGCTGTGGAACTCGCACCCCAGGGTCTATCTGGACGTGGGCCACGCAGGCCAGGCCAAGTGCCCCTACTGCGGAACGCTGTACCGGCTGCAAGCCGGCGAGGTGTTCACGGCGGGGCATTAGCGCCTGTCCAAACCGTTTCCGGCTCAGTGCTGAGGCGCTGGAACACCAGCACGATGAACCACATGCTGAGGCCGATGGAGGCATCGCGCAAGGCCGAGTTGGCGGAAACGGCCATCAGCATCGACAGCAGCGCCACCACGCCCAGCCGCCCGCTCATGTCGCGGCGGCGCCAGGCGCGCGGCAGGCCGGCGGCCATCAGCCACAGTAGCAGCAGCGCGCCCGGCACGCCGGTCTGCGCGCCGATCCACAGAAAATCGTTGTGCGGCATGTTGGAACTGCTCAGTTCGGGGCCGGTGCGCGCCTTCCACTGCGCGTTCCAGCAGCCGATGCCCCAGCCGGCCAGCGGGCGCTCGCGCACCATTGCCAGCGTCTCGGTGTACAGGCGAAAGCGCACGCCCCAACTGCTGCTCTCATCGACCTGCTCGCCGGCGTAGGCGCTGGCGACTTCGTGCGCGCCCAGCGTCAGCCGGTCGCGGATGCCAGGCAGCAGCAGGGCGGCGCTGAGCGCCAGCGCGGCCACCAGCGCGGTCGCCAGCAACTGCCGCTGGCGCTGCGCGCGCAACTGGTGCAGCAGCCCGGCCAGCACGCCGGCGACGACGATCAGCCAGGCCGTGCGCGAATGAAGCACCGTTCCCAACACCCCCAGCGCCCCCAGCGCCAACGCCAGCGCCAACGCGCGCCAGCGCGCCGGCAGCAGGGGCAGCAGCAGCAGGCCGGCGCTGGCCGCCAGCGCCATCAGCAAGGCATTGGACAGCGACTTGTTGCCGCCGTAATGAACGACCTTGTTCCATGCCGGATTCGGCGGCAGCCCCACCGCGAGGTCCAGCGCCATCAACGCCAGCACGACGGCAATGCCGAGCCCGAAGCCACGCAGCGCCCATTGCGCCTCGTCGCGCGCCAGCGCCAGCGCCAGCGCCAGCGTGAGCACGATGCGCAGCACATGAAAGGCGTTGGATGCCGTCTCGGGGTAGTGCGAGCCGAAGGCCAGCACCAGCGCGCACCAGCCGAGCAGCAGCCATGCCGGCAGCCAGTTGGGCTGGCTGCGCAGTCTCTCCAGGCGCAGCCGCCAGCCGCCCTGCCAGACCATTGCCGCGGCCAGCGCGAAAAAGGCGGCATAGTTCAGGCCGATGGGAAAGACCGAAACGAATCCCCAGAACAGGGCGACCCAGCGAACCAGGGGCAGTCGTGGCATGGACATCGATTGTAGGCAGCCTCATGGCCCCATGCACTTGACCCGCGGCCTCGAACCAGCCCCTTGCGCCGGGGCAAGGCGCATATGAAAACAGCCCACGCTCAGGTGGGCTGCTTCGAGGTTGCGGGCGCCAATGCCACGGGCATGACGCTGGGGCCGGCGCGTCAGACGGCGGCGGCCTTCTGGACCAGGCGGGTGGCGACCCAGTTCTTGGTCTTGGACAGCGGGCGGCTCTCGGTGATTTCGACCACGTCGCCCAGTTTGTACTGGCCGTTTTCGTCGTGCGCGTGGTACTTGGACGAGCGCACCACGATCTTGTCGTAGATCGGGTGCTTGACGCTGCGCTCGATCAGCACCGTCACGGTCTTGGCGCGCTTGTCGCTGACGACCTTGCCGATCAGGGTGCGCTTGAGGGATGGTTTGGCTTCCGTCATGGTCACTCCTTACTTGGCTGCCGCCTGCTTTTCGGCAAGCAGCGTCTTGGCGCGCGCGATGGCGCGGCGCGTGGTCTTCAACTGGCTGTTGTTGCCCAGTTGCTGGGTCGCCTTTTGCATACGCAGGTTGAAGTGGGCTTTTTGCAGCGCCTTCACTTCGGCTTGCAGGCCGGCGACGTCTTTTTGGCGCAGTTCAGCGGTTTTCATCTGGCGGTACTCCTGCTTACTGGCCGATCATGCGGGTGACGATGGTGGTGCGCAGCGGCAGCTTGGCGGCGGCCAAGGCAAACGCCTCGCGCGCCAGCTCCTCGGGCACGCCGACGATCTCGTACAGCACCTTGCCGGGCTGGATTTCGGCCACGTAGTATTCCGGGTTGCCCTTGCCGTTGCCCATGCGAACCTCGGCGGGCTTGGTGGAAATGGGCTTGTCGGGAAACACGCGGATCCAGATGCGGCCGCCGCGCTTGACGTGGCGCGTAATGGCGCGGCGGGCCGATTCGATCTGGCGCGCGGTCAGGCGGCCGCGGTCGGTGGACTTCAGGCCGAACTCGCCGAAGGCCACCGTATTGCCACGGGTGGCAATGCCGGTGTTGCGGCCCTTGTGTTCCTTGCGGTACTTTCTGCGTGCAGGTTGCAGCATGGTTTACTCTCCTTTGGCGCCGTCCGCTGCTGCGGCGGGCGCGGCGACTTTGCGGACGCGCTTAACGGCGGGTTTGGCCTCGGCCCCTGCGGCCTCGGCGGGTTTGTCGCTGCCATCGGCAGGCGCGGCATTGGCGCCGCGCCCATCACGGCGCGGGCCGCCTCGGCGCTCGCCGCCGGGGCCGCCGCGACCGTCACGGCGCGGGCCG
>WRJY01000264.1 GCA_009778355.1 Desulfovibrionaceae bacterium
GAAGGCGCGGGTCGCGCACCGAGTTCTGCAGGAAGGTGACGAGATCGCGCCTGAGTTTGAAGTTCTCGACGATCTTGAAGGGCGACATCATGATGCCGTCGTCGTACTTGCTTTCCGATCCGGCCGGCATACCGCCGGGCTCGGTGGCGCCGTTCTCGCCTTCGTGGATGGTGGAAGATACCCAGCAGACCAGTTCGCCTTTGTAAAACACGGGCATCATCATCGACTGGTCGGTGTTGTGGACGCCGCCATAGCGCGCGTCGTTATGGATGAAGCCGTCGCCGTCCCTCACGCCCACGGTCGGCTCATTGGTCCAGTATTTGATGATGAAGCGGATGGGATAAAAGCAGCAGGCGGCGAAGGCGATGATGCCGCGGGGCGCAATCATCGACAGATCGCCCTGCGCGGTGTAGACAGCAGTCACCAGATCGCCCCACTTGGCGCCGGGCGCTGCGCCCATCTGGTTGACCATATCGAAGGACTCGGACAGCGCCGCGTTGATGAGGCCGCGCACATGGTGGATCTGGTGCGGGTCGATGCCCTTGGACAGCACCTCCTCTTCGGCCTTGGAGCGCGGCAGGAGGCTGTGGTTGCGCATGATCTCCGGGTCGGGGCCGAGGAACAGCGTGTTGTCGGCGATGAACTTGTCGCGCAGCGCCTGGTCGTCGAGGGATTGGGTGCCGGTGGTCACGGTGGTCACTCCGAAGTTCAGTTGCGCACGAACCAGGCGCCGCCCTGGGCAACGGCGCGGAAAGTCCAGCCGGGCTCGATCAGGTAGGTCGTCGTCCGGGTGGTGACGATGGCGGGGCCAACGATTTGCGTGCCTTCGGCGCAAGCCTGCTCGCCGTACACCGGCGTGTCGATGGGGCCTTCATGGCCCACGAAATGGCAGGGCCGCTTCGATACCGGCGGTGGAGGAGACTTTGGCTCGCCCTGGATGGCCAGCCGCGCGAACTTCACCTTGGGCTGCTCCACATAGGCGCACACGCGCAAGGTGTTGATGCGCACGCCGGTTTCGGGCGATTGCGAGCCCTGCCCGAAGCGTTCGCCATAGCGTTCGTGGAACTGGTCCATCAACTCCAATACATCGCGCTGGCGCTTCAGGCGCGACAGGTGCGTGACCACGGCGGTCTGCACGCGCTGGTTGCCGTAGCGCATGTCCAGTTCCAGCCGGTAGCGGATTTGCGACGGCTCCATGCCCTGGCGTTCCAGGTCGGCGCGGCCGCGCTGCTCCAGTTCCTCGACGCCGCGGTTGAAGCCTTCATAGTCGCTGAAAAATTCCTTGGTGGTCGAGTTGAACAGCACGGTCCAGGTGTTCATCTCGTGAATGTGCATCTGATTCACATTGCCGGCGCCGCAAGCCGAGAAAGTGGACGAGTACGGCGGCGCCAGCACCTTGTTGATGCCCAGCGCCGCGGCGATGCCGCAAGCATGCAGCGGGCCGTTGCCGCCGTAGGCCAGCACGGTGAAGTCCCTGGGTTCGTAGCCGCGCGTGCGCAGTTCGGTGGCAATGCCGTTGGCCATCGAGGCGTCCACCTGTTTCTTGATGAGTTTGGAAACCGCGATTTCATCCAGGCCCAGTTCGTCGCACAGGTTGTCGCGCACCGCCTGGCGCGCGCGGCGCGGGTTCAGTGAAATGTGGCCGTTGGCGTAATTTTTCGGGTCGAGGTAGCCCAGCAGCAGGTCGGCATCGGTCACCGTGGGGTTCTGGCCGCCGCGGTCGTAGGCTGCGGGGCCAGGGTCGGAACCGGCGGACTTGGGGCCGATTTCCACCGTCTTGTACATGCGGTCGTAGCGGGCGATGGAGCCGCCGCCCGCGCCCAGTGATACCAGGTGCACCATGGGCACGCTGACCAGCCAGCGGTCGATCACCGGATTGAAGTCGTAGTACTTCAGATCGCCTTGCACGACGATGCCGATGTCGAAACTGGTGCCGCCCATGTCGGTGGTGACCACGTTGCCCAGCTCCGCCGCGGCAGCCAGGAATTCGCTGGCGGCAATGCCCGAAACGGGGCCGGAATGCACGGTCTGCAGCGCGTCGGTGGAATTGAGCTGGGCCATGCCGCCGGAGTTGTGGTTGACCAGCATGGGCTTGGCATAGCCTTGCTGGCGCAGGTTCAGTTCCAGCGTGCCCAGGCCGTGGTACATGGTCTGGTGCAGATAGGCATCGACGATGGTCGAGGAGGCGCGTGCGTACTCGCCCTTGCGTCCGGCCACCTGGTGCGACAGCAGCAGCGGAATGGAGCCCAGCAGATGCACGGGATATTCTTCCAGGAAGATTTCGCGCACGCGCAGTTCATGCGCCGGGTTGACCACGCTGTTGGTGAGCGCAACCACCAGCGCCTGGGCGCCGGCATCGACGAGTTCGCGGATGCGCAGGCGCACGTCGTCTTCATCCAGCGCCCAGAACACGTCGCCGCGGTAGTCGACGCGTTCGCGTACCTCGCGGATCAGCGGAATGGACACGATGGGCTCTGGCCGCTGGGCGTTGGGGATGTCCATCTGTTCGAGCTCGGTGAGGCCCTCGCCGTAGCCGCGGGCGCGCGACAGCGGCACCGTGTGCTTGAAGCCGGTGGTGACCAGCAGGCCCACGCGCGGCCCCTTGCGCTCGATCAGCGCGTTGGTGCCCAGCGTGGTGGCGTAGCGCACCGAATCGACCTGCGACAGCAGCGCGCCCGGCGTCACGCCCAACTGGCGGCAGGCGTCGGCCAAGGCATCGTTGAAGCCGATGGACAGGTTGTGGTAGGTGGTGAGCGACTTGGCCTCGACGACACGCTCGCCCCAGGCGACGAAACAGTCGGTGAAGGTGCCGCCAATGTCAACGGATACGCGGTTCATGGTGGCGCCTTTCAGGCTTTGGCTGCCGGGTCTTGGGCGGCGTGGTGGCGGGCGTGATGAGCCTGGGCGTGCAACGCGCGCTGCAACAGCACGCGCTCCAGCGCCAGATCGGGCGCCTGCATGGGCTCCTGCATCTCGGGCCGGTCTTTCCACTGGGCTTTCAGGGCGTCGATGTCCAGCTCGATGTCGTGCACCGGCGGATGGCCTGGCGGCAGGTATTCGGTTTCCACCATCGTGCCGCAGTCGGGGCAGTAGTACTCCAGGATGCGGCACCAGTCCGGATCAGGCGAGTAGGTGCGCTCGTACAGCTTGGGATCGAGCAGCGGTTTGTGCACTTCGCGCGGATCGCGGTCGTACACCAGCAGGCCGCGCTTGTAGTTGTCGCGCGCGCTGCCGTGGTGGTGGCCGCAGCGGCGGCACTCCCATTGCTCGGTATCGAGGTCGATGCGCAGGGTTTCGGTAATCAGTACTTTCATGATTCAAGCTTCCGTCTCCGTGCCGCGGGCCAGCAGAATGTCACCGGCGGCGTTGATGTGCAGCGTCCAGCCCGCATCGATGCGGCCCGTGAAGAACGCCTCTTCGAGAACCGCCGGGCCTTGCAGGCGTACCGCCGTGCCGCGCGGCTGGTCTTCCACGCGCACCAGCGGCAGCGCCTGGCGCTTGCCATCCAGCAGCGCCTCGCGCGTCGCCTTGACCACGGCGGGCTGGGCCGGGCCGCCGAATTGGCCGGTCATGCGCGCCTGCGCCATGGGTTTGATGGCCGTGAGCAGGAGGGTGAGCCGCGCGCCGGCTTGCAGCCCGTGGGGCGCCGCCGTTCCGGTGAGGGGGTGCGTGCGGGTCGCGCCATCGGCCAGCGCTTCTTCCAGCGCCCAGTGCAGGTGGTATTGGCCGGGCTGCGCGCCCTCGCCGAACATGGCGCGCTCGGCCTGCGGAGTCATCTCGGCCATCGCCTCGGTCAACGTGGCCGGCTGCGCATCGGCCACCTGACGCGTGAAGCCGTGGCCGACGTCGGAAAAGCCAATGCCGTAGGCCGAGAACACGGCGGCATGACCGGGAATCAGCACCTTGCGTATGCCAACGGCGTCGGCCACGCGGCAGGCGACCAGGGGGCCGCCGCCGCCAAAGGCCGCCAGCGTGGTGCCGGCGTCGATGCCGGCATAGCCGCGCAGCGCATCGGCCACCTTGGCAACCCAGGCGGCTTCCATGGCCGCCACCGCCTCATCGTCGCCCAGTTTCAGCGGCGTTCCGATGTGGGCGCGGATCGCGGCGCGGGCGCGCTCGGCGTCGATCTTCAGCGCGCCGCCGAAAAACGAGGCCGGGTCCAGCAAGCCGCCAAGCAGGAAGGCGTCGGTGATCGTGGCCTGGGCGCCGCCCAGGCCGAAGCAGGCCGGGCCGGGCGCGCTGCCCACGCTTTCGGGGCCGACCAGCACATGGCCGCCTTCGACCCGGATGATGGAACTGCCGCCCACGCCGGCGCTGACCACGTCGCACAGCGCGAAGGAAGTCGGCACGCCCTCCACGCGGCCACGGCGGTTGGCGCGCACGCCCTGGGCATCGACGAGGCCAACGTCGGTCGAGGTGCCGCCCACGTCCATCGACAGCAGGCGCGGCAGGCCGTAGTGCCGCGCGAGCACCCGCGCGCCCTCCATGCCGCCGCGCGGGCCTGAGCTGTAGGTCTGCACCGCAATGGTCTTGGCCACGCGGCCGGCATGGCCGTCGTTGCGGAACACCAGCAGCGGGCTTTGCGCGCTGGCTTCCTTGAGCTTGTGCTCGGCGCTGTACAGAAAGCGTTCCATGGCCGGGTGCAGGAAGGCATTGAACAGCCCGGTCCAGGTGCGCCGCACGTCGTCGGCATCGTCCACCAGTTCGCTGGCGTACAGCACCGGCAGCGCGCCCAGCAGGTGCGGCGGGAAGGTGCGCAGCAGGCGGCGCTTGACCAGCGCCTCGCGCTGGCGGCGGTTGGGGCCGCCGAACGACACCACCAGCCGGTTCGCGCCGCCGGCAGTCAGTTCGCCGACGGCTTTCACCGCGGCGGCTTCCAGCGCCGCGCCTTCGAGCGCCGCCGGCAGATGCGCGGCGCGCGCGCCGACGATGGCGTCATACAGGTCCGCCGCGCCATCGGCCGCGCGCACGGCGTCCACCGTGAGCGCATCGCCAGCGATCATGCCCAGGCGCGGCCCCTTGCGTTCCACCAGGGCGTTGGTGCCCTGGGTGGTGGAATAGCGGATGGCGGCGGTGGACAGCAAAAGCGCCTGCAGGTCTTCCTGACCGTAGATCTCGGCCGAGGCTTTGCGCAGGCCGTCGAACAGGCACTGCGACAGGTCGTGCGGCGTGGTCAGCGTCTTGGTGCGATGCACCTGCTCGCCGTCGATCACGCAGATGTCGGTGAGCGTGCCGCCGTTGTCAATGTTGATCAGCCTGCTGCGCACGCCGGCAGGAGCGCGCGGCGGCGCATCGGGAGCGCCGCTGCGGGCCTGGGGAACGGTGGTGGTGTTCATGGGCATTCGGACATGGGAATGGGGAGAATGAAACGGCAACAATCAGCCCTGCCGGGTCTGCAAGACAGGCCAGCAAGAGATGGGATGGGCGAACGGGAAGAAACGGCGGCGCGCTACGGCGGCGGGACGGTCAGGAACTGCATGAGGTGTCTCCTTGTGGCCGGCACGGCTGCCTTGCAAGCAGCAACGCGCCTTGTTGACATGCGGTCATTGTGAAAGCCTGGCGCCCGGCAATGCGCCACCCGAACGGGTAGCCGGGCCATCCGGAAAACCCTATGGGCCAGTCGATGACGGCAGCCCGCTCGCGGCGCGGATGGCTTGCGTGCGGCTGTTGACCCCGAGCTTGGCGTACAGGTTCTTGAGGTGGAATTTCACCGTGTTCTCGGAAATGGCCAGGTGCGCCGCCAGATCGCGGTTGGAGGCGCCTTCGCGCAGCAGGCGCAGCACGCGCAATTCGCGCTCCGACAAATGATCGCCTTGGCCCAATGAAGGCGGCGGCGCTTGCGCGGGCGAAATGCCGGCCGCGCGCAGCACCCGGCGGACAAAATGCTCGCCCGCCCCGTTGGCGTCCAGTGGCGCCAGGGCGCACCGCGCCTGCTCCAGCAGGGCAAGCACGCGGGAGCCTTCGTCGAGAAACGCACGCAGGCATTCGCCGGGGGCGGCAAGCTCCAGCGCCTTGAGCAGGGCGCGCTGGGCCGCCATGGCTTGGCCGCGTTGCTCCAATACCAGCGCCTTCAGTACCAGGCTCTTGATGAGCAGCAAGGGTCTGGTCACGCACAAGGGCTCCACGGCTTGCAACAGCCGGGAAGCATCTTCCAGTTCGCCCGCGTGCAGCGCCAGACGGATGGGCCCGAGGCACTGTGTTCCCAACAGTTCGGACACAATAAGCCATTGGCCGGTAGCTGGCTGCGCGCCGCTGGCGATGCGCCGGGCAATCGCGCGCGCCCGCCCGGTCTGGCCGTCCAGCAAGGCCAGGCGCACGCGCTCCCATTCGACCATGCGGATCAGACGGGGCCAGCCGCTGTCGAAAGCGATGCGATCCAGCGTATCGAGCGTTGCTTGCGCCTGATCGGCCCGGCCGCGCGCCGCGTGCGCCCGTGCCAGGGACAGCAGCGCAACGGCGATGTAATCTGGCACCGCGCCATGTGCGATCTGCTCGCCGAACTGACCTGTCAGGCGCTCGACCTCATCCAGCGCATCGACCTCGTAAGCCGCCCAGATCCGGCTTGCGGCCAACGCGGCAGAGGCCATTGCGCCAGCGGGCCAACTGCGCCGTCCCGACGCAGCGGCCAGATCGCGCAATGCCTGCTTGGGCTGTGCCACCAGCAGACTGGCCAGACCATTGATTGCCATTGTGTAGCCGGCGCTGAAGAAGGACTCGGCCCGCTCGTTATGGCTTTGCGCCAGGACGAGCATATGGTGTGCCGCCTCCACATTTCCGTTGCTCAAGGCATGGTAGGCCTTGAGATTGGCGGCTGCGCCCAGTTCGAAGGCGGCGAACTTGCTGGCGGCTGGTTTCTGAAGCTCGGGCACATTGGCGAGCAGGGCGGCCGCGCCGGGCAGGTCGTCCTCGAACAACGCCGCCATCGAGAGCATCACGTTGGGGTTGGTGGTACCGGCGATGCTGCCGTGGCCGCGCTGCGGCTCCAGCATGTCGAGCAGCGGGCGCAGCTTGGCGCCGCGCCGCAGAAAAACCAATGCCCAGGCGATCTTGATCATCAGGTCGGGGTGGCGCGCTACTTCCTCCATGTCAACCCGGTCGTACCAGTACGCCACCGTGACCAGTTCGGCCGACGAGATCAGTTGCGTGGCCCAGGCGTTGAGCGCCTGTACGGCCAGGGGCATGTCGTTTGCCTCGATGGCGTGGTGAACGGCTTCTTCCAGCGCGCCCTGGGCGAAATGCCACCGCGCGGCCCGCTCATGCAGGCTGGCCGCGGCACCGGGATCGACCCGCGCCAGGTTGTCGCGCAGGTGAGCGGCAAACAGGCTGTGGTAGCGGAACCAGGCGCCCGAGGCATCGAGCGCCGAGAGAAACAGCCCGTCGCGTTCCAACTGCCGCAAGATGCCGTGCGAGCCAGTGCGCTCCAGCACGGCGTCGCACAGCGGCCCCGAGAGCTGGCGCAGCACGGACGTGCGCAGCAGGAATTCCCGCACTTCGGGGCGTTGCATGGAGACGACGTTTTCCGAGAGGTACTCGGTCAACTCGCGCGGCCCGTGCGCGACCAGTTCGTCCAGGGTGTGGCGCAGCGCCGGATTGCTCAGGGCCAGCCGGAAAAGCTGCAAGCCGGCCGGCCAGCCTTCGGTGCGCTCGTGGATTCGCGCCAGTTCCTCGCTGGCCATCGCCAGAGTGTCGCCCTGAGAAAAAAAGGCTTGCGACTCCGCTGCTGAAAAACGCAGATCCTCCGTGCGCAGCACAACGGCGCGGCCCGCCATCATCAAGTTGACCAAACCGATTTCCGGCAGCGCGCGCGAGCTGATGAAGACACGCACCCGCGCCGGCAGGCGTTGCAGCAAATCGCGGAAGAATTGCAGGGTGGAAGGTTCTTGCAGGGCGTGGAAATCGTCCAGAAACAAGGCCACATGCCCGGCAATGCTGCTCAGCATGGTCAGCATCCAGTCAACCAGGTTGACGCCCGAGACCCGGGGCGGCAGCGCCGGCGCGGTGGTTTGCCGCGCGCATTCCAGCATGGAATGCAGTTGCGTCTCGAAGCGCCGCGGGTCGTTGTCGGCGCTGTCGAGCACCAGCCACGCCGTGGCCCATTGCTGCGCGCCGAGCGCATCATGCATTTGCTGGAGCGCGGTGGATTTGCCGCAGCCCGCCGGCCCCTGAAGCACGACCACGGACGGCGCGCCCACGCCAATCAGCCGCTCGATGAGCGCCCGCCGCACAATGGTGTCTGGCCGGGCCGGGGGCGGAAACAGCTTATAGGCTTGAAGCTCGGTGCCGAGAGCGCTGGGTTCCATGGCAATCGCTTCGCGCGCAAGATGCGCTTTACGCCAGCGCAGTCTATCGTCGCGCGCCGAAGCCGCCTATGCGGGATTACCCCCGCAGCGCTCACCACAAGACGGCGCGGCGCCCGCGCCCGTCAATTCTCAGCCGCGGCCCGCAGTCCCGCCGCCGCCAGCAGCGGGCAGACCAGCGCCGTCACGGCCAGCATGGCGCCCAGCAGGGACAGCTCGGCGCTGGCCGGTTCGCCGTGCATGGCGTGGTGCACCGCCATGGCGCCGAAGATGAGCGCCGGCGCGACCAGCGGCAGCACGATCAGCATCACCAGCAGCGCCGCGCCGCGCAGGCCGCCGGCCAGCGCGGCGGCAACGCCGGTAATCAGCACCAGCACCGCCGTGCCCAGGGCCAGCGCGGCCATCAGCACCGCCAGCGGCCACGCGCCCAGGCCGAACTGCAAGGCCACCAAAGGGGCCACCGCCAGCACGGGCACTGCCGCCAGCACCCATTGCGCGGCCAGCCGGGCCGCCACCAGCAGCGCCAGCGGCGCGCCGCTGGAGCGGCAGGCCAGCAGCCATTGATCGACCCAGCCGCTGCGCAGTTCGTCCTGAAACATGCGGGCGCAGGCCAGCAGCACCGCCAGCAGCGCGCCCACCCACAGCACGCCGGGAGCGAGCAGGCCCAAGGTGGCGGGGTCGGGGTTGAGCGAGAGCGGAAACAGCGCCGCCACCACGGCGAAGAACAGCGCGTGCCAGGCCAGGTCGGCGGGCTGGCGCACGCCTTGCACCCATTCGCGCAGGAAGATGGCGCGCAGCATGGACCAGGTCATGCGGGTTGCTCCATGGGTTTGGGAGGGCGCAAAAGCAGTTGTTTGCTGGCCGGAAAGCGCGGCGGCAGCGGCTGGTGACTGGTCAGCACGATGGCGCCGCCGCCGGCCACGTGGCGCGCGGCCAGATCGGCCAGCGCGTTGCACGCGGCGGCGTCGAGCGCGTCGAAGGGTTCGTCCAGCAGCCACAGCCGGCGCGGCGCCAGCGCCAGCGGCGCCAGCACCAGCTTGCGGCGCTGGCCGGCGGACAGCAGCCGCACCGCGCGGCCCATTGGCACGCCGTGGTCGGTGAGGTGCTGGCGCAGCCGGGGCATGGGGCAGGCCGGCGCGCCGGCCACGTCCAGCCACAGGCGCAGGTTGAGCAGGGCGTCGAGGTCTTCGGCCAGGGCGCTGGCGTGGCCAATCCACCAGAGGTCGGCGCAGAGCGTGG
>WRJY01000265.1 GCA_009778355.1 Desulfovibrionaceae bacterium
CAAGTGGATCAAGCAACACCTGCGCATCAAGCGTTTCCTGGGTACCAGCGAGAATGCGGTGAAGACGCAAATCTGGTGCGCCGTGGCCACCTACGTGCTGATTGCCATCGTCAAGAAGGAGCTTCATCTGGATGCATCGCTCTACACTTGTCTACAGATCTTGTCGGTGTCGGTGTTCGAGAAAACCGAGATTTCATGCGCCTTGCGGCCCGATCGCTCCCAAACTGAACCGCCCGACGCTGGTAACCAATTGATTTTGTTCGACTTTTAACCGGACACTACTGGAACTGCGTATGAACTCCAACGTGTACCGCGCCCTTGGTACTCCCCTTTGCTCTCGGCGTGGATGGCCCGTATGTGCAGCTTTGTTGCGCTCAACCATCTTGCCGCTGCCATCATTGCTTTGCGCAAAGTGCCACTGTTAATATAATTTACGGATAAGTTCTTAGTCTCACACGACACCCGGACGCTGAAAGCCGCGCTAAAATACGCAAACCCTGTGGGGGGGTAGCTCAGCTGGGAGAGCGCCGCGTTCGCAATGCGGAGGTCGGGAGTTCGATCCTCCTCCTCTCCACCACAAATCCCTGAAAAATCAACGTCTTACGCTTTGCGGTGTAAGGCGTTGATTTGCTTTGTGATGCACGTTTTTGCGATGTATGTGTGCCAGATTTGTGCCAAGTTGCCCAGGGGGCCGTTGCTGCGGAACACACGGCTTCGCTGACCGCTGCTGATAGACTGCTCTTGCCCGGTTGGTCTGGGCATCTGACACTGCGATGTCACACCCAAAAGGTCGGGCTTGAGTGTTGGAAAGCTCTGCTGGCGAAAGGAGTCTGCTATGGCAACCCACAACGCATTGAGGGCATTCGAGAGCTATCTTTTCAGCGACGAGTTCAAACGGGACGCCGACGCGGCTGTGGCTGATGCCATCGCCGAGAGCCGTGCCTTGGGGCTGCCCGTGGAGGGCTACCTGTTCGACTTGTCGCAATCCACCGGCCCGGCTGTTGACATCAAGGTTGAGTGCTCCCAGATCGGTGGCGTTTGATATGAACATTGCTGCGAAGAAGCTCGCCGCCAACGTCGCCATGCAGGAGACGATTGCGGCACGCGTTGAGGCCATTCGTGAGGCCCACGCCAACAACCTGATCGAAAACATGGACGCTGGAAAGGACGTGCTGGATGCCACGTTGCAGCGCGCCCGCGAACCCATCAGCAATGAGGAGTTCACGCGCCGCGAGAAAGCCCTGTGGTTGCAGCGCCAACCGACTTTGGCCAGAAGTACATCGGCTACGCCGTGGGCACTGGCGTGAAGCTCATGATGACCTACCTCATCATTGCCGTGGGCATGTCGATCACGGATCAATTTTCAGGTTTGCTCAAGAACACGTCGGCGGGCGACAACTTGCTGGTGAACGCACTTACCATCATGTCGGCATCCATGATCTTTGCCTTTCTGTGCTGGTCGATTCCAAAAACGGCGGCAGCCCTGATGTCTGGCGCTCCTGCATTGACCGCAGGTGGTGCGATCACGGGCGGTGTTGGCATGGCTGCGGCTGTTGTGGCAGGCGGCGCCATGCTTGCACAAGCTGGCAAGACTGGTGCAACTGCTGCGTTGAATGCCGTGAAGGGTAGGGATGGAGCAGGGAACTTCAGTGGTCTTGCCTCTACCGCACAACTCGCGGGCGCGGACGGCAATCCCACCAGTGGCGCAGCCGTCAAGGGCTTGAGTGGATCTGGCAGTTCGAGTGGTGGTAACAGCGGAACCTCTGCCGCAAGCACGGCTATGAGTTGCACTGCGCGCTTCAGCGCAGCTCTTCTTATTTCAAATGGTAGAGCAGTCTGCAAAGTACACGGCGAAATTAGCGAAATCAGCGAAATTAGTGCCGCGACAAGCACTTGCGGCTGATCGTCCCTGGCGAAACCAGCGAAAAAATCCCCGCGTTACCCAGTGACCAACCGGTACACCCGCAGCGGCGCGCCCGGCGCACCATCAGCGCGCTCACCCCACTGCACGGCGATCTTCGGCGGTGTGGCCGCCAGCAGTTGCTCCAGACTGGCGTCGAGCCGCGCCTTGGGCACCTTGCCCCGGAAGCATTCGGCGCTGATCTGGCTGCGCGTGGCCTGCCCGCGTTCGCGGAGAAAGGCCAACACCCGGTTCGACAGTTCCAGCACCTGCGCGAACTTCGCTTCTTCCGCGGCGCTGACGAACACGAAGCGCACGGACGCCGTGGCGTGCCGAATCCACGCCATCGCCGCGTCGATGTGCGGGGCGTCGATGTGGTTTTGCAGGTCGGCCAGCGCCATCAGCATCGCCAGCCGCAACAGCATCGGAGCACGGCGTTCCAGCAGCGCGCCGATGACGCCGTCGCCGAGGTCGTCGTTCAGTTCGCCCCGGTAGAACTGGGCGTAGCGCCACTGCGCCTGCGGCGACAGTTCCATCCGCAGGTGGTCGCGCTCGCCGTGCCGGTCGGCGCGACCGAAGGCCAGCACTTCCAGTGTTCTGCGCGCCAGATGCTCGACCACGGCCTGCTGCGTTTCCTTCGGGAACGGCAGCATCCGCATGCGCTCGGCCCAGATCATCAGGAAGCGGTTGGCGAAGCCATTGGTCAGTTCGCGCGCGCTCATCAGGCTGGTCAGTTCACCCGGCGAGATCGCGCCGCTCAGGCAAACGTGCGGGTCACTCGCGTAGAGCCGGTTCGACTTGGTGGCGGGTTTGAGATCGACGCCGTCCCAACAGTCGCGCAGCGCCGCCGACAGGGTGTTGCCGTCGCGCCGCCCCTGATGCAGCACGTTGGCGAATTCGGATTCGACCACCCACAGCCGCTTGTCCTCGATGGCCGATACGTCCTGCCGACCTTGCCGGTAGCCGTCGTGGATCAGCGCCGCCAGCCCTTCGCGCGTGGACAGGCCGCCACGGTGAATCTGCGGCGCGAAGGTGTCGTCCATCACCCGCAGCGCCTGATCGATGCGCAACACCAGCGACACCGCGTCGCCCTTGCGGCCACGGCCCGAACGTCCGATGTGCAGGCAGAACAGGCGCGCGTGGTGGCGGGTATTGCCGATGGGCAGGTACACGCCGCGCCCGACCGCGCAGGACAGGTAGGCCATGAAGTTGGCGGCGATGGCGTAGGCGTTGGTCTCCGTGCCGTCGCTGCCCGCGCGGGCAACGTCGCCGATCAGGCCGTGGAGGCAGGCGGGATTGGGCTGCGGCGCGTTGCGGTGCGCGGCCATCGCCGCCTCGCCGTGGTCGTCGTCGAGAAGCGGCGCGTTGGGTGATGGCGCGGTGGCATCGGCGACCCGCATTCACTTTCCGTCCAGCGCCACGGTCTGGATGATGTTCTCGAACTCGGCCAGCACGTCGGGCTGGCGCTGCTTCAGGAAGCGGAACACCGCCTTGTTGTCGATCAGCTTGCCGAGGTAGCCGCGTGCCAGCACGAGCAGCAGAACATCCTGCCCGTAGGACTTCTCGACCACCTTCAGTTGTCCTTGCAGGTTGCCCATTTCGCGCTCCATCTTGACCATCTGTTCTGCCGTGACGCCCGGCAGCTTCCGGGCGCGCTTCTCCCCCACCACCAAGTGCGGTGGCGTCGCCGCGAACAAGGCTTCGGCATAGGCGACCGTCATGTTGTTGGCCGTGAGCATCAGTTCCACGCATTCGACCTGTCTTGTCGGCTTCATTCGGCGCAGCACCGAGCCGAGGCCAGCGGAGAAATGTTGATCCTTCAGCATCTCGATGGCTTCCGGACAGATGCCGTCGAGCAGGCTCACTTTCTTGTGGATCAGGCTGACGTCCACGTTCAACGCCTTGGCCAGCCGCTCAGCCTTCATGCCGCGCTCGACGGCGCGCCGCAGCATCTGGTGCTCCTGGATCGAGGCGATGCGGTTGATCCGGTTGTTGTAGGTGTAGCTCTCGTCGTCCGTGGCGATCAGGCAGGGCGCGTCGGCGTAGCCGAGCTGTCGCAACGCCAGCAGGCGCATGTGCCCGTCGAGCAGGATGTGCTGGCCCGTCTTCTTGTCGGCTTTGCCCACGCTCAACGGCTCGATCATCCCGACGGCCTCCATCGAAGCGACGATCTGCTTGAACTTGCGCGAGGCATGCAGGCCCTCCGGCGGCTTGTGCGAAGGCAGAATCCGATCCAGCGCCAGCGTGATCGGCTCCGGGATGAAACCCAGTGGTGGCTGACTCATGAGGCGTGACCTCCGCCCCAAATGCGCTCGGCCCGTTGCTTGGGCAGGGTGTCCAGTCCTTCGGCGCGCAGCAGATTGGAAAAATGCTCGTCGGCCAGCAACTGGCGCAGCGCCTCGATCACGAACAGCAGACGCTGCTGCGCGAATTCGGCCTTCTTGACCATCAGTTTCTGCCGTTCCACCTCGTGCTGGTAGTTGCGCACCAGGCTGGAAGTGGTCACGGCAGCGCCCTTGCGTGCGGGCCGGTGAGCCAGCGTTTTGCCGAGGGCGCTGCGCCGCTGGAGTACGCGCCGCGCCTGCATCAACTGCCCGCCGCGCAACTGGCCGCTTTCGTAGGCCTCCTGCAAGGCGGCCTGGACGGATTCCTCATCGCTTGCGCCCGCGATGGTGATGGCGACGTTGAGCGGAACCCTGCCAGCCTCGACGGCGGCCAGCAGACGTTCCTCGCCTTTCTCGAAGAGCAGCAGGATGCCCTTGATGTAGTCGAGGCTCAGGCCCGTCTTCTGGGCGATGACGCGCCTGTCGTAACCTTGTTCACTCAACTGCTGGATGCTCATCAGCAATTCCAGCGCACTGTATTTCCGGCGGGCGATGTTCTCGGTCAGGCTCATGATGAAGGCGTCCTCATCGTTGACCGCGACGACCAGCGCTGGAATCTCCTTCTCGCCGAGCGACTTGAACGCCTTGAGCCTTCCTTCGCCACAGATCAGCAGGTAGCGCTTGCCATCCTCCAGATCGTCGCGCGGCGTGACCGTGACCGGCTTCTTCAGGCCGATCTTCTTGATGTTGCCGACGATCTCCTCGAACACACGGCCATTGCGGTCGCGCGGGTTGAGCACGACGATCTGATCGACCGGGATCATCTGCAACGCGGTGGGGTGATGCGGTCTGGTCATGCTGCTCTCCGAATGCGGCTGCGCTCGGCCATGCCATAGAGGCCATCCAGGGTGTCGAAGCGGTAGCTTTCGAGTTCCAGGCCGTTGTGGTCGGCCAGATGGATGCCGCCTTGAACACGCGGACGACCGAAGTCCAGGCGCGGCAGCAGGTAGTAGTCGAGCGGTGACTGGTTCGTGTCGTCGAGCCGGACGGCGACGGTGATGTCGGGTGTCAGGCTGGTGTCGAAGCGCACCTTCCAGCGATGGCGGCCGTTGTCCAGCAACTGGCAGCGTGACAGCACCAGCGAGACGGTGAACTCGCGGTTGACGGTGAGCAGGTCGCTCGCCGGATCGCGCACCACCGCGCCGCCGACCTCGGCGATCATCCGTTCGGTCTGGCCGACGATCTCAGGGTGCAGGCGGCGCAGGAACTGGTTGACCTCCAGATACTGATAGTCCCGATCCGGCGTGAAGCCGACCGTCTGGTAGGCGCGAATCAGGCTGCCGAAGCGGTGCGCGTAGGCCGCCGACGATGGCATGCCTTCCGCTTCGTCGATGATCAGGCCGGAGAGGTAGCCGTGCTGCTGGAACAGGCGGCGCAGCTTCTCGATCAGTTCGTCGTTGCTGAAGCGGTGTGCCCGTGCGCGCAGGATGCCCTGCGCCGTGTAAAACAGGTCGGACGGCACGATGCCCTCGAACGCGCCTTCCTTCTTGATCCACATCTCCGGCTGGTTCACGACCCGTACCTTCTTGAGTTTGAAGGAGCGCCGGTTGTAGACGTTGTTGCCGATGTATTTTTCGTTGGAGAGGACTTCGCGCACCGTGGCACGTGTCCAGTCGCGCCCGAGGTCGGTTTGGATGCCCTTGGCGTTGAGTCGTTCGGCGATCTCCGATTCGAACAGCGCATCCTCGACGAACCAGCGGTAGATCTGGTTCACGACCGCGACTTCGGCGTCCGGGCCGGGCTGCAGGATTACGCGATCGGTTTGCAGGCTCTTGTGCTCGCCGCGCGAAAGCTGCCCTTTCACCGAACCGGACTGGTCGATCAGCACGCGCCGCAGGCCGTAGCCCGCTGGCCCGCCTTGCCGAAAACCGAGTTCGATCAGGCGGCACTGGCCCGCGAACACCTTCGCGGAAAGCTCGCGGCTGTATTCGCCCGCCATCGCGCGCTTGACGCCTTTGACGATGGTGGACACGGGTGAGCCATCGTTCTCGAACTGCTCGGCGCAGTAGGCCACCTGAATCCCGGCGCGGCGGCAGATGTATTCGTAGTAGGCGCTCTCGTCGGCGTCTTGAAACCGGCCCCAGCGACTCACGTCATAGACGAGGATGATCTGGAAGTCGGCCTTGCCCGCCTGCACGTCGGCAATCAGTTGCTGAAGCGCCTGCCTGCCATCGATGCGCAGCCCGCTCTTGCCCTCGTCGGCGTAGGTGCGGACGATCTCGATGTTGCGCCGGGCGGCGTACTCGCGGATTTTGTCGCCCTGGTTCTCCGTCGAGTACTGCTGGTGCTCGGTGGACATGCGCACGTACTGGGCGGCGCGGTACACCGGCCCTGACCCTGTCGGGCTTGGAGACGATTCGTTCGATTGCATAGACCCTGTCACTTCGATGGTTGACGTTTCGGGTCTGCCGCTCCCTTCAATGGTTGCGCTGCAGCCGCCCAGCGGCGACCACGCACACGGTTGGAGTCGTTGCCATGCAGGATGTTCGAGAACCCGTTTGGAGGCGACGTTACGGGCGGACAGCTGGGGTGTCGATCAAGTCCTCTCTTGACACGTCCATCTTGCGCGGACACGCGAGGGTCGCTGGCGTGATCTCGACGACCCATGAAGCTCCGTTTCCCATTGGGAACGCCGGGTGCCGGGTGATTCGATATAAGCCCGACGGCAGGTCGCACACGTCCATCTTTGCAAGACCGGCGTTTTGGGCCTGATCGCGCGACCGTTGCTGCTCGCGGTTACGCTGCGCGTAGTCGGGTTGGGCGTCGCGGTAGTCGCGCCAGTAGCCCGGATTGCGCTGCGCCCACGCCTGCTGCGCGGCGCGCTGGTTGATCCGGTAGTCGGGATCGGACTGGAGTTTGGCCCGCTGCCACTGGCGCTTGCGGGCACGCTGGCAGTCTGGCGACGAGCAGTAGGCTTGGTCGGGAACTTGCGGGCGGGGTTCGAAGGGTTTGCCACAGCAGGCGCAGCGTCGGGTCATCGTCGGTGTCTCCATGCAGAAAGGCGCTGGAAACCGCGACGGCACTGCTGCCGCGCCCGCATGCGGGGTACGCTTGACCTCGATCCGTCAGTGGGCGTTCTCCTCGTCCGGGATGCACGCCCAGTGGCGCGGGTTCCTATCCATCGGTTTTTATTGACATCTACCGATGTTATGGAACAATATGCCGGATCATGGACACGACCGCCGACAAGCTGCTGGAGCTGGTGCGCACGCAGGGACTGCTGCGCCCGCACGATCTGGCCCCGCTGGGCATCCCACGGGTGGCCCTGACACGGGCGGTGCGGCGCGGGCAACTGGAGCGCGTCGGGCGCGGCCTGTACGGCCTCACGGCGCGTCCGGTGTCGGCCCACGGCACACTGGCCGAGGTCGCCCGGCGCGTGCCCAAGGGCGCCGTGTGCCTGCTGTCGGCGCTGCGGTTTCATGACCTGACGACGCAGGCCCCGTTCGAGGTCTGGCTGGCCATCGACAACAAGGCCGCCACGCCCAAACTGGACTACCCGCCGCTGCGCCTCGTGCGCTTCTCCGGCGCTGCGCTGACCGAAGGCGTCGAGGAACACGTCGTCGATGGCGTGACCGTGCGCGTCACCGGCGTCGCCAAGACCGTGGCCGACTGCTTCAAGTACCGCAACAAAATCGGCCTCGACGTGGCGCTTGAGGCACTGCGCGAGGCATGGAACGGCAAGCGCATGACCAGCGACCAGATCTGGCACTACGCGAAAATCGACCGCGTGGCCAATGTGATGCAGCCCTATCTGGAAAGCCTCGCATGAACCAGCGCAACATCGCCGCGTCGGTTCGCGCCCGGTTGCGGGGCAAGGCCCGCGCCGAGAAGCTCGACTTCAACCTGCTGCTCACCCGCTACGCGCTGGAGCGGATGCTGTACCGCCTGAGCGTTTCGGAACAGCGCGGGCAGTTCCTGCTGAAAGGCGCGCTGCTGTTCGACATCTGGTTCGACGTGCCGCATCGCCCGACGCACGATGCCGACCTGCTGGGCTTCGGCTCCACCGAAATCCCGCATCTGGAAAATCTGTTCCGCGAGGTCAGCCAGCTCGCGGTCGAGGACGGCATCGCGTTTCAGGCCGACACGGTGAAGGCCGCCGAAATCCGCAAGGAGGCCAACTACGCGGGCGTGCGCGTCACGCTGCTTGGCCTGCTGGACAACGCGCGCTGCCCGGTGCAGATCGACATCGGCTTCGGCGATGCCGTCACGCCCGCGCCGGAGAACGTGCAGTACCCGGTCATCCTCGACGACATGCCGCAACCGCAACTGCGGGTCTATCCCCGCTACACGGTCGTCGCCGAAAAGCTCGAAGCGATGGTCAAGCTCGGCATCCTCAACAGCCGGATGAAGGACTACTTCGACCTGTGGGTGCTGTCCCGGCATTCCGGCTTCGACGGCGAGGTGCTGGCGCAGGCGATCCGCGCCACGTTCGAGCGCCGGGGCACGGACATGCCGCCGGGCCTGCCGTTCGGCCTCACCGACGAATTCGCCCGGCACGAGCAGAAGAACATGCAGTGGGCGGGCTTCCTGCGCAAGAACGCCTTGGAGCCGATGGCGCTGGCGGCGGTGATCGAGGCGTTGCGCGAATTCTTGCTGCCGGTGCTGACGGCGGGCGATGGCTTCGACCGGCAGTGGCGGGCGGGTGCAGGATGGGGTGTGGCCTGACGGCATGTCACGTCGGCCAGTTCGATTCCGCGTTTGAGGATCGAACCGCAGACCGTTCATTGCCTGTGGCAGCGAGTAAATGCGCGGGGGCGTCCCGTTTTCCCTCGGATGCGCGGCCAGCGTAGAGTCACGCCTACGATGGTCATGCCCGTGCGGCAGGAAGGTTTCCTCTACCGGGGAACTACACCACCAACCACACCAGCCCGACCGTTCTCGGTCGGGCTTCTTTTTGACCTTGCCCTCGATTCCCGCATCCCATAGCCAAGGCCATTATGCTGCTTGCCTTTGCTGGGCGGCGTGCCATGCACGTTCGTACTGCATCGGACTGACGTAGCCCAGCCTCGAGTGCAGCCGGCGGTGGTTGTAAAAGCCCAGCCAGTCGATCACCTCGTCCATCGCCTGGCGCCGGCTCGCAAAACGCCTGCCGTGCAGCCGCCCACCTTCAGCGATCCCCACAGATTCTCGGTGACCGCGTTGTCCCAACAGTTGCCCTTGCGGCTCATGGAACTGCGCATGCCCTGCTGCTTCAACCTAAAAACGGCAGTTGGATGCGCCCGAAAGTAGAGTGATCGGCGTGCCAGGCAAGGCGCGAGGACGCGGCAGGCTCGTGCCTG
>WRJY01000266.1 GCA_009778355.1 Desulfovibrionaceae bacterium
ACCAAGGCCGGATATAGAGCTGCAATCTATCCCGTCAGTCAGAACAGACAAGTGCTTGCACAAAGGGAGGCGCTCATATAGATGGGTAGGGCGCAGCGAAACCCATCGCCCAAGACGTTGCGCTTGGAGAATTGATGGGTTTCGCTTCGCTCTACCCATCCCACGGAGTTACAAAATATTACCAATAAAAACTTGACTCGCTCGATTTTCTGTGCTGAAATGCAAACGTGGCGTCACCAGACGCCACCTCTGGCTTAGAACTTTAACCAAGGAGTCATTACATGTCTGACAACAACCGCATCCCTCTGACCGGCTTGAACACGAACGAATACGAGCATTCCCTTGACAGGACGACGCTTGAGGCGTTGAGGAACATCCCCGTCCTGCCAAAATTGATCGAACTGGTCCAAACGCCGACCAGCATGGTCACGCGCTATGCCCTACTGGGCAGCAATATGCGCGTCACCGAAAGGCAGCTTCCCTCGCTGTACAAGAAATTCCGCCAGGCGTGCGACATCATGGAGGTGCCGGAACCGTTGTTTTACCTCAGTACGGCACCGGAACTCAATGCCTATACCGCCTGCCCCGACAAGCCGATCATCAAGATGTACAGCTACCTGCTCGATATTCTGGAGGACGACGAAATCATGTTCGTCCTCGGACACGAGCTGGCGCACGTCAAATCCCGGCACCTTGTCTATACGCTTCTGGGCGAGCTAATCAGCGCCGGCGTTCTCAGGGTCATCGTCTCCACGATTCCGGGCCTGAGCACGATCTATACTCCAATGGAAATATCACTGAATTATGCCTTCTATCAATGGATGCGGGCTTCCGAATACACCGCCGACCGTGGCGGCTTCCTGGCCTGCCAGAATTTCGAGGCATCATGCCGCGCGCTGATGAAACTGGCAGGTTATTCAAGAACATACGCCAACGAACTCAGTTTGGATGAATTTTTTGAGCAGACCAAATCCTTCGACGACGTGAACGAAACCGCACTGGGCAAGGTGCAGCAAATCCTGCTCAGCTTCGGCCAGACCCACCCCTGGGGCGTCCTGCGCACCCGTGAACTCCTGAAATTCAGGGATTCGGGCGATTATGACAAGATTTTGCGCCGCGAAATGAAACTGCCGCCGCCCGAACCAACGCCATCACCGCCCAGCGAAGTCGCCACCGCGCCAGCGGCAGCCGCGCCAGGTTCCTTGTCGTCGATGATACCGAAAGACCTGAAGGATCTGAAATTCAAGAATCCTTTCAAGAAATGACTGAACCCAGGGACAGTATTCACAGTATTGGGGCCGGCCCCCAATACTGCACGAATACTGCAACCCCAGATTACGGTACCCTTGAACGCCACCAACCGTTCAACCGAAGACCACCCCACCCCGCAACGAGCGAGGCTCCTCCCATGACCGCCGTGCAAATCACCTTACCCGACGCCTTGGCGCAACGCGCGCGCGGCGAAGGCCTTCTGTCCGATGACGCCATTCAGCGGCTGCTGGAAGACGCCATGCGCCGCCAAGCGGACTGATGCAGATCGCCGAGCGCGCCTGCACGCGGTCAGCATCGAGCCAATGACCGAGGAAGAGATCGAGACGGAGATCCGGGCCGCGCGCGTCAAGCGCCGCGCCACCCAGGCCAAGCCACCGCACGGCACCCAATGAAGCTGGTCACCCAATGTCGGCGCAAGGTGCTGTACGAGCAACTGCGCCAGCACTTTTGGGTGATATTCAGGAATCTGGCCTATACTTTTTAGTTACAAGCCGGTTACATCGCTGGCCTGTGCCTGTTGCACCGTTGCAGCGCCACCCACCACTTGAAGGAGACTCGCCGTGAACAAAACCCTGATAGCCACCCTGCTCGCCAGCGCGCTGGGCGTTGCCCATGCCGCTGACGGCATCACGATTGCCATTACCGGCCCCTTCTCCGGCGGCTCGGCGCCGATGGGCGTTTCGATGCGCGATGGCGCCAAGCTCGCCATCGCCGAGATCAACGCCGACGGCGGCATCGATGTCGGCGGCAAGAAGATGAAGATCGACGTCATCGAACGCGACGACGAAGCCAAGAACGAGCGCGGCGCGCTGATCGGGCAGGAACTGGCGGCGATGCCCAATCTGTCGGCAGTCATCGGCACGGCGAACACCGGCGTGGTGCTGGCGGGCGACAAGTTCTTGCAGGAAAAGGGCATCACCAAGATCATCACGCCGGCGGCTGGCTCGGCCTCCATGACGCAGTGGCGCGATGCCAAGGCGCCGGAGCTGTCGATGTTCCGCTTTGCCGCGCACGATGGCATCCAGTCCGCGATGGTGGTGGAGGAGGCGATCAAACGCCATTTCACCAAGGTCGCCATCCTGCACGATTCGACCAATTTCGGCGTCTCGGGCCGCAACGATCTGGAGGCGCAGATCAAGGCCCAGGGCGACAAGCTGCAAGTGGTGGCCACCGAAAAATTCAACATCGGCGACAAGGACATGACCGCGCAACTGCTGCGCGCCAAATCGGCGGGCGCGCAGGCCATTTTGATCTGGGGCATCGGGCCGGAGCTGGCCGTGGCCGCCAACGGCAAAGCCAAGATGGGCATGAAGGAGCCGCTGATCGGCGGCTGGACGCTGTCGATGGCGAACTACATCGACAACGCGGGCAAGAACGCCGATGGCACGCTGATGCCGCAAACCTTCATCGAGGAGCCGGTGACGCCCAAGGCCAAGTCGTTCATCGAAAGCTACCACCGCAACTACGATGTCAAGCGCATGTCGTCGGCGGTGTCCGCCGCGCAAGGCTACGATGCGGTGCTGATCCTCGCCGCCGCCATTCACCAGGCTGGCAGCGCCGACACGAAGAAGATCAAGGACGCGCTGGAAGACCTCAAGGAACCGGTGGTCGGCGCCATCGCCACCTGGAACAAGCCCTTCTCGAAGTGGAACCCGGCAGACGAAAATACCCATGAAGCCTTTACCCGCGCGCAGACCGTGATGGGCATGGTCAAGGACGGTCACGTAACCTTCGCCCACGCCGAGGAAAAGGCCAATCTGGTCAGGGCCGCGGGCGGCAAGCAAGGCAAGTGAAAGCGCGGAAGCCGTTGCCCCTTCCCCACTGAGAGAGGGCTGGAGCAGGGGCCAGTGGCGGCTCCACCGGTAACGGCGGCTGCCCCCATCCAGCCCAACATCCCGATTCCGATGGATTCCTCGATACTGCTCCAGATCTGCGTCAGCGGCGCGCTCATGGGCCTGGTCTATGCGCTGGTGGCCTATGGCTTTCAACTGACCTACGCCACCAGCAAGAGCATCAACTTCGGCCAGGGCGAACTGGTCATGCTCAGCGCCTTTTGCAGCCTGACGCTGCTCGACGCGGGCCTGCCCTACTGGCTGATGGTTCCTGGCGGTCTGCTCATCGGCGCGCTGCTCGGACTGGTCGTCGAACGCGCCGCGGTGCGTCTGGCGCTGGAGCAAAAAAGCGAAGGCTGGATACTGCTGACCATCATCCTCGGCCTGTTCGGCTTCTCGCTGGCCGAAAACATCTGGGGCCGCGACGATCGCCCGTTTCCCACGCCGATACCGTCCGATGCGTTTCATTTCCTGGGCGTGGACATCACCTGGCTGGAAGTGGCCGTGGCCATCGGCGTGTTCGGCATCATGGGCCTGGTCGAGCTGTTCAAGCGCAAGACGCTGCTCGGCAAGGCTTTCGAGGCGGTTTCCGCCGACCGCGACGCCGCCGAGCTGATGGGCATTTCGGCCAGACACACGGTAATGCTGTCCTACGCGCTGTCGGGCATGGTCGCCGCGGTGGCCGGTATCCTGATTTCGCCCATCACCACGGTCGGCCCGACGATGGCGTCCATGCTCATCCTCAAGGCGTTTTCGGTTGCCGTCGTCGCCGGCCTGAATTCCGGCTTCGGCGTGGTGCTGGTCGGCCTGGCGCTGGGCGCGCTGGAAAACCTGGCCAGCCTGTATCTCGGCAGCGGCTGGCGCGAGGCGCCGGGGCTGGCGCTTCTCATCATGGCGCTGGCGCTGCGGCCCAATGGCATCTTCGGCCAGGCCACGATCCGCAAAGTATGACCCTGGCGCGCAACCCATGAAACGCTTTCTCCTGATTCGCGGCGCCGAACTCGCGGCCCTGCTGGCGCTGGCCGCCATTCCGTTGCTGGTCGCCAATCCCTTCGCGCTGGGCTTGCTGACGCTGCTGGCCATCTACGGCATTTTGCTGATCGGGCTGGACGTGACCGTCGGCTATCTCGGCCAGATCAATCTCGCGCAAGCCGCGTTTCTGGGCATCGGCGCTTACACCTCGGGCCTGCTCGCGGGCGCGGGCGGCCTCGGCATCCTGCCCGCGCTGGCCGGCTCCTTCATGGTCTGCCTGGCGCTCGGCGCGCTGCTGGCGCTGCCCGCGTTGCGCCTGGAAGGCCCGCAGTTCGCGCTGGCCACGCTGAGCTTCGGCGCGCTGGCCGTGACCGTGCTCAACGAATGGGAGGGGCTGACGGGGGGCGCGCAGGGCTTGTCCATCCAGCGCCCGGCGCTGCTGGGCCAGACGCTCGACGCCGCGCGGTTCTACTGGCTGTGCCTGCTCCTTCTGGCGCTGGTGTGGCTGGGCATGAAGAACCTGCTGTCATCGCAATGGGGCCGCGCCTTCGAGGCGCTGCGCGACAGCCCCATCGCCACCGACGCGATGGGCGTGGGCGCGTACCGTCACAAGGTCATTGCGTTTGCCTTCGGCTCGGCCCTCGGCGGCCTGGCGGGCGGGCTGTACTCGTTCAACTTCCAGTACCTGCAACCGCTCAGCTTCACCTACGAGTTGATGGTGATCTTGCTGCTCGGCGTCGTCCTCGGCGGGCGCAAAAGCCTGTGGGGCGCGGTGGTCGGCGCGGCCTTCATCGTGCTGCTGCCCAATCTGCTGTCGAACCCGGTCATGTTCCGCGTTTTCTCCATCGCCGGCTTGCTGATTGCCGTCATGGGCGTGATTGGCGGCATCAAGGCGCGGACCGCGCTGCGCTTTCAAACCCTCGCGCCCGTGGCGGCGATGGCCATGCTCGCGGTCGGCAGTTTCACCGTGGAACACACCGAGGACTGGCGCCGGGCCATCTTCGCGCTGATGCTGTTCTCGGTGGTGGTCGGCCTGCCCGAAGGTCTGATGGGCTATGCCGCCATGACGCTGACGCGGCTGCTGCGCGTGCCCGCCGCACCGCTGCCGCCGGCCAGCGCGCTGGACGATGTGCTGCCCATGCAAAACGCCGATGGCGCGGTGCTGCTGCAATTGCGCGATTTGAGACGGCACTTCGGCGGCGTCAAGGCCGTGGACGGCGTGAGCATGACGGTGCGCGCGGGCGCCGTGCATGGCCTGATCGGGCCCAATGGTTCGGGCAAATCGACAGCGGTCAATGTGATCTCCGGCCTCTACGCGCCGACCGGCGGCGAACTTTTGCTGGACGGCGCGGCGCTGGCCACCGGCAGCCTGTACCGCGTGGCCGGCGCGGGCATTGCGCGCACCTTCCAGAACCTGCAACTGTTTGGCGCGCTTTCGGCGCTGGACAACGTGATGGTCGCCTTGCGCGACACCTACAAAACCCCCTGGCCGCTGGTGCTGCTGGGCCTGGCCCGCGGCGAGGAGCGCAAGGCGCAGGCCGATGCGCTGGCCCTGCTGCAACTGATGGGCCTGCACGCGCAGACGCGCACGCCGGCCAGGGACTTGACCTACGGCGCGCAGCGCCTGCTCGAAATCGCCCGCGCCCTTGCGCGCAAGCCGCGCCTGCTGATTCTGGATGAGCCGGCGGCTGGCCTGGCGCGCCCGGATGCGCAGCAACTGGTCGAAATCATCCGCCGCATTCACGGGCGCGGCATCAGCATCGTGCTGATCGAACACCATATGGATGTCGTCTCCGCCCTTTGCGATACCGTGACCGTGCTCGACGGCGGGCGCGTCATCGCCGAAGGCGCGGCGCAAGACATCAAGCGCGACCCCAAGGTGATTGCCGCCTACCTTGGCGCTGCTTGAGGGAGAACCCGACATGCTCAAGGTGGAAAATCTCCATGCCGGTTACGGCGGCGCCGAGGTGCTGGACGGCGTGAATCTCGAAGTCAAGGCCGGCTCGGTCGTCGCGCTCATCGGCGCCAACGGCGCGGGCAAAACCACCGCCATGCGCGCCATCTCCGGCCTGCTGCGCCCGAGCAAGGGCCGGGTGCTGCTCGAAGGCCAGGCGGTGCAGGGCCGCGGCGCCTGGCGCATCGCCCGCTTGGGCCTGGCGCACTCGCCCGAGGGCCGCAAGGTATTCGGCCCGCTTTCGGTGCAGGACAACCTGCTGCTGGGCGCGTACCGGCAGTTGCCGCGCCTGTTTGGTTTTCAGAGCCGGGCGCGTTCCGAACTCGACAAGGTGTACGCCCTTTTCCCGCGCCTGAAGGAACGCCGCCAGCAGGCCGCGGGCACGCTTTCAGGCGGCGAACAGCAGATGCTCGCCATTGGCCGCGCCCTGATGGCCCGGCCCAAGGTCATGCTGCTGGATGAGCCGTCGATGGGCCTGGCCCCGGTGATCGTGCAAGAAGTCTTTGCCACCATCAGCCGCCTGAAAGAAACCGGCATCACGCTGTTGCTGGTCGAACAATTCGCCAAGAGCGCGCTCGAAGTGGCCGACTATGCGTATGTGATGGAGCGCGGCAGGATTGCCGTGGAAGGCCCGCCCGCGCGCTTGCAGCAAGATGGCCGGGTGCTGGCGGCGTATCTGGGGTAACACCGGAAACGGCGCTTCACCGCCATGTGTCCAGGCCATACCCCCGAGGAAAAAGGCCCTTCCATTGCGAAGCCCGCGGAGCCTGACGGGTTCGGTCTCCTACGTGAAAACCCCTAGAAAAAAAGGGGGGGTTACACCCTGTTACGTAAGGAGGCGGTCAGTCCCGCTGCCAAGAATGATTTGCACCGGCCGAGCCATCCAGGCTGCGGAAGGTTTGCAAGCAACGAGGAGACCATGCCATGCAAGACCCCATGGTGGAACGGATTCAAGCCAATCCGAAATACCAGCAGCTCAGAACCACGCGCAATCGCTACGGATGGGTGCTCACCATCCTGATGCTGATCGTTTACTACGGCTACACCGCCCTGGTGGCCTTCGACAAGTCGTTTCTCGCCAAGCCGATGGGAGAAGGTGTGACCACCATCGGCATTCCGATCGGCATGGCGATCATCGTTTTCTCGGTCATCATCACCGGTCTGTACGTGCGCCGCGCCAACAACGAGTTCGACGGCCTGACGCGCGACATCCTGCAGGAGGCGACCAAATGAGAACCGCTTTCTCGCCCGCCACCTTCACCGCCCGAACCGCGCTGGCCCTGACGGGCCTGGCCGTTGCCGGCGCCGCGCTGGCTGCCGGCCCCGATATGGGCCAGACCGCCAAGCAGGCCACCAACTGGACGGCCATCATCCTGTTCGTCGCCTTCGTGGCCGCCACGCTGTGGATCACCAAGTGGGCCGCCGCGCGCACCAAGTCGGCGGCCGACTTCTACACCGCCGGCGGCGGCATCACCGGCTTTCAGAACGGGCTGGCGATTGCCGGCGACTACATGTCGGCGGCGTCGTTCCTGGGCATTTCGGCCATGGTCATGTCCAGCGGCTACGACGGCCTGCTGTACTCCATCGGCTTTCTGGTCGGCTGGCCGATCCTGACCTTCCTGCTGGCCGAACGCCTGCGCAATCTGGGCAAATTCACCTTTGCCGACGTGGCCGGCTACCGCTTCGCGCAGGGGCCGTTTCGCACCTTCGCGGCGTGCAGCACGCTGGTGGTGGTGGCGTTCTACCTGATCGCCCAGATGGTCGGCGCCGGCCAGCTCATCAAGCTGCTGTTCGGCCTGGACTACTGGATCGCGGTGGTCATCGTCGGCGTGCTGATGATGATCTACGTGCTGTTCGGCGGCATGACGGCCACCACCTGGGTGCAGATCATCAAGGCGGCGATGCTGCTGTTCGGGGTGACGTTCATGGGCTTCATGGTGATGTCCAAGTACGGCTTCAGCTTCGAGACGCTGTTCGCCGAGGGCGTGAAGGTGCGCACGCAGATCGCCGCCAACGGCGGCGCTGCCCCCGACGCGGCGGCCAAGGCGGGCCTGGCCATCATGGGGCCTGGCGGCTTCATCAAGGACCCGATCTCCGGCATCAGCTTCGGCATGGCGCTGATGTTCGGCACGCTCGGCCTGCCGCACATCCTGATGCGCTTCTTCACCGTGCCCGACGCCAAGGAAGCGCGCAAGAGCGTGCTCTGGGCCACCACCTGGATCGGCTACTTCTACATCCTGATCTTCATCATCGGCTTCGGCGCCATCACTCTGGTGCTCACCGACCCCGAAATGGCCACCGCCGTCAAGGGCGGCGGCTCCAACATGGCGGCAGTGCTGGTGGCCAAGAGCGTGGGCGGCAACGTGTTCTACGGCTTCATCTCCGCCGTCGCCTTTGCCACCATCCTGGCCGTGGTGGCCGGTCTGACGCTGTCGGGCGCATCGGCGGTGTCGCACGACCTGTATGCCACCGTATTCAAGGGCGGCAAAGCCGACAGCGCATCGGAACTGAAGGTCTCGCGCATCACCACCGTGGGGCTCGCCATCGTCGCGATGCTGCTGGGCATTCTGTTCGAGCAACAGAACGTCGCCTTCATGGTGGCGCTGGCCTTCGCCATCGCGGCGTCGTCCAACTTCCCGGTGCTGCTGCTGTCGGTGTTGTGGAAGAACTGCACCACCAAGGGCGCGGTGATCGGCGGCTTCTTGGGCCTGATTTCCTCGCTCGGACTGACCGTTGCCTCGCCCTCCGTGTGGGAAGCCACGTTCCACAACCCCGCGAAATCGGCCTGGTTCCAATACACCTCGCCGGCGCTGTTCTCGATGATCATCGGCTTCGTCGGCGTGTGGCTGTTCTCGGTGCTCGACCGCAGCGCCCAAGCCGCCAAGGAACGCGAAGCCTTCCCGGCGCAGCAGGTGCGCTCGGAAACCGGTCTCGGCGCATCCAAGGCCTCGGCGCACTGAAAGCCATGATCCTCTGGAGGCGAGGCAAGCTGCTGATAGCGCAGTATGCTAAAACAAGCATCGGTAATGTAGTCATTTAGCATCCATGCTATTTCCTCGAGGCGCTCGCGCCTCGACCGGCCCGCTCAAGCGGGCCTTTCTTTTGCCCGGCGCGCGCGGCGCGGCAGTTCACGGGTGCCAATCAGGCGCAGAGCCAGCACTGGCGTTGCACCGAGCCGGTGCGGCCCACTCATCCTAAAAACGGCAGTTGGATGCGTCCGCCAGTGCCGTGATCGGCGTGCCAGGCAAGACGCGAGGACGCGGCAGGCTCGTGCCTGCAAGGACGAGTAACGCCGCATGGCGCGTCGAGCGCGGCGCTGGCGGACGCATAGCACCCTCACCCAAACGGTGAGAGTGACCGAAGTCAAAAACCTCTGTATTCATAAGGTGTTACGAGGGCAAAGAAGCGGTCAACTGCCGTTTTTAGGCTCATCCCAATTCGCGTTAAAAATTTTCATCACCGCTCAGACTGAATGAAATCAGCGTCTCCCACCGCAAGGGTCAACACCGCAAGCACGATGGCCACGCTCTACCTGTTGAACACCAGCATTCTGATTGCTGCAATGAAGGGGCAGGCCAGCGTGCGCCAGCCTCTGAAATTGGGGTCTTCACCAACTCCGGCATTGGTGCAAACCCCAACGATTGGGGCAAACACCAATTGGTGAACACCCCAACTGCATCGC
>WRJY01000267.1 GCA_009778355.1 Desulfovibrionaceae bacterium
TGCGCACCCTGGGCGAGCTGACGCAAATCGCCTGGAAGCACGACGTGCAGACCATGATCGAAGGCCCCGGCCACGTGCCCATGCACATGATCCAGGCCAACATGGACGAACAGCTCAAGCACTGCGGCGAGGCGCCGTTCTACACGCTGGGGCCGCTGACCATCGACATCGCGCCCGGCTACGACCACATCGCCTCGGCCATCGGCGCGGCCATGATCGGCTGGATGGGTACTGCCATGCTGTGCTATGTCACGCCCAAGGAACACCTGGGCCTGCCCGACCGCAACGACGTCAAGCAGGGCATCATCGCCTACAAGATCGCCGCCCACGCCGCCGACGTGGCCAAAGGCCACCCGGCAGCGCGCGCGCGCGACGACGCCATCAGCCACGCGCGCTTCGAGTTCCGCTGGCAAGACCAGTTCAACCTCGGCCTGGACCCGGAAACCGCGCGCGACTTCCACGACGAAACCTTGCCCAAGGACAGCAGCAAAAGCGCGCACTTTTGCAGCATGTGCGGCCCCAAGTTCTGCTCCATGAAGATCACGCAGGAAGTGCGCGACTTCGCCGCCGCCAAGGGCGTGAGCGAAAGCGAGGCGCTGCGGCGCGGCATGGACCAGAAGTCGGAGGAGTTCAAGGCGGCGGGGGGGGAGTTTTATGTGCCTATTCAGCCCGTCTGACGCGAAGAAGAACGAACCCGCAGTGACGACCATGTCTGCTTGTCGCATCCTGGACGATTGGATAGACGATAAGCGCTATTCGCTGTTCATGGCGCGCGAGGTGCGGCGAGCGCTGATCGGTCTAATTGCATCACCACCCAGAATTGATAGTGCACACAAACGGATGTACAATGGTTCACGGCTGGGCGTACTCGTCTCGGCAGTTCTTCATACTCTAGTCTCAACACGCAGGAGATACGCATATGCGACCTATAGAGTTTATAGATTCCTTGTCAATAGAACGGATCGAGTGGGAAGACAACGGTTCACGTTTCTTCGCACAAGCACCCTACTATACAATCTACGTCTTGTACGGCTATAAGCCGCCCGAGAGATATACCCCTGGATCAAATTTGATTTTGGAAGACGTAAAGCAGCAAGTCTTCCGCGAGGTCTCGCGGCGGCGCTCCCAGGGATTCGTCACTACTTACACCAACTACGCCAGTGCCGAAATCAGGACAACACAGCAAGGTTTCCACCAAGAAGAGGTGTCGGCCATCGCCCGCTATATGGCTGGCGAGATGAACAAAAACGCAGCCAGCCCGGATGTGCAGCGGATTCGTGGCTTGAACGAATTTGGCGATAGGCCTTTCCCCAACGATACTTGGTGGCAGGATATAGCAAATAAAATGCTCATACCACAACGATTGCATGCCTCGGGGGCAGCTTTGATTGCATGGGCGTGGCTCGTGCGTACAAATGACCCTTGGGATCACAAACCAATTATTGGCAAGCGTTTTAAACGCCAAGGCATGAAGCCCGACGATATTCAGGCGGACCATCTATATATCGCACCTGACGGCAAGGAGTACGCTGTTTACTATGACGTCTGGTCTAACATCCACTATGGCTATGTCGGCATGGCCTGCGGCTTCAGCCCCGATATTCTGCTTGATGGCGCAGGGGTGGAGCAAATCGGCACTGATCTTAAGGCGGGGCATCTACCGAGCCGCAAAGGCACGCAAGGCGGCCTGCGAGACCTAGATGACCCCGACGACAGCGCAGCTATCAGCATCGGCATTGACATCTATAACTGTTCAAAGCGGGTTAGAGCCGAAGATTTACTCAACCGTGTCGTCACGAATCCTTTGTTCATCAGGCCGCGCGGCACCCCAAAAAAATAATGAACATTGAACGCCCTTCCCAAAGCGCCGTGATCTGTCTGTTGCTGTGGCTGGCGTGGACGATGACCAACCGTGGCTGGATCGGTGACATTCCCGTACTGCGGACTTGGGCGGGAAACCCGTTGAGCGAAACGTCGCTGTTCTTGCTGTTGTTCTTCGTCTGGCTAATTCTGGCAGTGCACAACTTGCTGGCATGGCGTCACCGGTCCCAGCGCGCACAGGTTCACGCCAACCTACTGTGTCTGGCTCTGACCGCACTTCTGGCTTTTGCGTTGCCGTCCAAGGCCGTGACGATGTTTTATCTCTGGCATGACGATTTCCAGCGCATCGCAACATCTCCTGGAGTGCTGCCCCAAGATCACTGGAAGTACGGTACCGTCGATAAGTACGGGACCATTGATGCCAACTTTGCTCCTGACGGCGGGTTTGCCGTGCATTTCGATTACGGGATTGGCGTCGCGGGTCTGATTTACAACCCGCATGACGAACCTGAGCTGCATGAAGTCATGGTGCTTTGCGATCCCAGTCGCATTGAAGGCGGTTTCATTCGTCGTCTGGAGCCAAATTGGTTTCTTTGCTACCGCATGGACTACTAAGGATGGCGTTCGACAATCAATTGGGCCGTTATTAACACAGGAGATTTTTTCATGACCATGCACATCGGAATTGCCGGCGCCGGCCTGTTGGGCCGCTTGCTGGCTTGGCGGCTGGCGAGTGCGGGGCACCGCGTGGCGGTGTACGACCCGGCAGCGGGGCCTGGGGGCGTGCTGCGCAGCCGCGCGGGCGATTCGTACCAGCCCACGGCGGCGGGTTTTACCGCCGCCGGAATGCTCAGTCCGCTGGCCGAACTGGATACCGTCGAACCCGCCGTAGCCGCGCTGGGCTGGCCGTCGATCGAACTTTGGCAGCGCATAGCCGCCGCGCTGCCGGGCGCTCCGTTCGTTGCCGCGCGAGGCAGCCTGATGGTGGCGCACCGGGGCGACGAGGGCGCCGCGCGCCGCGTACTCGACCGTTTGCAGGCCGCCACCGCCACGGCAGAGTGGCGCGCTCTCAGTCCCGCCGAGGGCGTGCAGACGCTCGAGCCTGCCGCGCTGCGCGCTCTGGAGCCTGCCGTGCAAGGCCCGGCGCAAGCCTGGCTGCTGCCGGGCGAGGGGCAGATCGACACCGGCGCCATGATGGCCGCGCTGCACGGTGCGGCCACCGGCGCGCAGTGGCACTGGGGCCAATCGGTGCAGACCGTGGACGCGGGCGCGTTGACGCTGGCCGATGGCCGCGTGCTGGCGTTCGACGCGGCGATCGACGTGCGCGGCGCAGGCAGCCGGCCCCAGATGCCGGTGCGCGGCGTGCGCGGCGAAGTCATCACGCTGCACGCGCCGGGCCACGGCCTGCAGCGGGCGGTGCGTCTGCTGCACCCGCGTCACGCCGTGTACATCGTGCCCAGACCGGGCGATTTGGTGCTGGTGGGCGCCAGCGAGATCGAATCCGAAGACCGCGGCCCCGCCAGCCTGCGCAGCGTGGTCGAGTTGCTGGCCGCCGCGCACAGCGTGGCGCCCGCGCTGGCCGAGGCGCGCATTCTGGGGCTGGACGTGAATCTGCGCCCCGCACTGCCCGACAACAACCCGCGCACCGACCACGCGCCGGGCCTGCTGCGCATCAACGGCCTGTACCGCCACGGCTGGCTGCTGGCTCCCGCGCTGGTGGATCAGGCGCTGCGCGAGAACGGCTGGGCGAGTAGCGGGATTGCGTGAATTACCCTGAAAGGGTTAAACTATCCAGATGGAAAAAGGCACGCCTCACTACGCGCTGGCGGCCATGCAGGCCTTGGTTACGGCAGCCGGTCGTCACGCTTTCACGCAAAAGGCGATCGAAGGCGGCATTGCAATGGGGCTGTCGGATGCGGACATGCTGGCTGTAATCGCCAGCCTGACGCGCCAGCAGTTCTACAAATCCATGACCGCCTACGACGATCACCGCATCTGGCAAGACGTGTACCACGGGAAATGCCACAACGGCCTGACCGCCTACATCAAGCTGACGCTGGTGGCCGAACGCATCGTCATTCAGTTCAAGGAGAAATGATCGTGAGCACACTCAAACTCTGCGGTGAATGCGGCGGCAAGAAACTCACCGCGTTTTCTGGTGAAACCTTCGTTGTCGGCGGTGAAACAACGCTGCATGGACTTTCCGGTGAGCGCTGCGGCAGTTGCGGCGAGGTATTTTTTGACCGCGAAAGCCAGAATCGTTATGTGGAAGCCGGCAACGCATTGGTGCTGGCCCGGCGCGCCCAAGAGCAGCAATTGCTCCTGCGCGCGCGCAAAAAACTCAAGCTGACCCAGCAGCAGGCCGCGCGTTTGACCGGCGGCGGGCACAACGCCTTCAGCCGCTACGAACGCGGCCAGGCCCAACCCATGCCCGCCGTCATCAACCTGTTCAAGCTGCTGGACAAGCACCCGGCGCTGCTGGATGAAATCCGCTGACGGCATCGCCATCCAGCTAGATGGCCAACCGCACCGCGTGCCCGACGGTACCACGCTGGCTGAATTGGTGGAGCAACTCGGCCACGCTCCCGCGCAGGTGGGCACCGCCGTCAACGGCGACTTCGTGGCGCGCGGCCAGCGGGCGACGCGGGCGCTGGCCGAGGGCGACGCGGTGCTGCTGTTTCAGCCCATCGTGGGCGGGTGAATCCAAGGAAAACACGTCGAACACCATGAACGAAATCACAGATACCTGGTCCGTGGCCGGCGTGCCGCTGTCCAGCCGTTTTCTTCTTGGCACCGCCGGCTACCCGTCGCCGCAGGTGCTGCGCGATGCCATGCTCGCATCGGGCAGCCAGGTGGTCACGGTGGGCCTCAAGCGCCAGCTTGCGGCTGCCGGAGACAACGGCTTCGTTCAGATGATTCTGGACACCCTCAAGCAAACCGGCGCCCGCCTGCTGCCCAACACCGCCGGCTGCGCCACGGCGCGCGAGGCGGTGCAGCTTGCCCACATGGCGCGCGAGCTGTACGGCACGCCCTGGATCAAGCTGGAAGTGGTGGGCGACGAATACACCTTGCAGCCCGACCCGGCGGAGTTGCTCGAAGCGGCGCGGCAGTTGGTCAAGGACGGCTTTACCGTGCTGCCGTACTGCACCGACGATCTGGTGACGTGCAAGCGCCTGCTGGACGCTGGCTGTCCGCTGCTCATGCCCTGGGGCGCGCCCATCGGCTCCGGGCAGGGGCTGGTCAACCCGTTCGCGCTGCGCCTGCTGCGCGAACGCCTGCACGGCGCGACGCTGATCGTCGATGCTGGCATCGGCGCGCCCAGTCACGCCGCGCAGGCGCTGGAAATGGGCATCGACGCCGTGCTGCTGAACAGCGCCGTCAGCCGCTCGCCCGACCCGGTGCGCATGGCCGGCGCCTTCCGCCTGGCCATCGAGGCCGGGCGCGCCGCTTACCGGGCGGGCGTGCTGCCCAAGCAGGACTTTGCTACCGCCACCACACCGGTCACGGGCAACTCGTTTCTGCTCGGCAACGCGCCATGACGCCCGCCGGGGAGCAAGCCAGTTCTCAAGTCTGGAACCTTTTTCTCCTCTTCTCCAGCCCCTCCCGCGAGGGGAGACAGGAAGCCCCTACCCCGCTTGCGGAAGAGGGGTTGGGAAGAGGGGACAGCGCAACCTGCACATATGAGTCAAAACCGATCTGACAAGCCTGTCATCTGGAGCATCGCCGGCAACGACAGCGGCGGCGGCGCGGGGCTGGCTGCCGATTTGCGCGCGGCGGCGGCCTTCGGCGTGCATTTGTGCCCGGTGGTGGCGGCGGTCACGGCGCAGAACTCGCGCGCCGTTACCCGCATCGAACCCGTGCCGCCCGATTGGCTGGACGCGCAACTGACCGCGCTGGACAGCGACCTGCCGCCCGCCGCCATCAAGACCGGCCTGCTGGGCAGCGCGGCCCATGTCGCCGTGGTGGCCCGCTGGATCGACCGTTTGCGCCAGAGCGCCCCCGTGGCCCTGGTGGTGGACCCGGTGCTGGCTGCCAGCACCGGCGCGGCATTTGCCGACCTGGCGGCCATCGATGCCTACCGCGGTTTGCTGCTGCCACGCGCCACCGTCGTCACCCCGAACAAGCGCGAGGCGCGAATGCTGGCAGGCCAAGGTGGCCATGGCGATGAAAGCGGGCAGGGCGGTCCGCCCGCACTGGCAGCGGCCCTGAAGGCGCTGGGCGCGGGCTCGGTCGGCATCACTGGCGGGGATGACCCGCGCGCCGCTCCCGGTTGGTCGCTCGACTGGATCGACACCCCCCACGCCAGCGGCTGGCTGGCGCTGCCCCGCGTGCAAACGCCGCACAGCCACGGCACCGGCTGCACCTTTGCCACCGGCGTGGCCAGCGCGCTGGCGCTGGGTTTCGTGCCCGCCGACGCCATGACGCTCGCCAAAATGGCCACCACGCTGGCTCTGCACCATGGCCACGCTGCAGGGCAGGGCGCCGGGCCGGTGGCAGCGCAGGCGGGCTTTGGCATGCAGCCCGATTTGCTGCCCTGGCTGTCGTGGGACGAGGATGCGTCTTTCTTGGATTTCACTCTTTCCCACGCTGGGGGAGGGCAGGGATGTGGGCCAAGCAATTTGTTCGTGGATGCGTCTGCGCGGCAAATCAACGCCGTCAGACCCCACCCCAACCCTCCCCCAGAGGGGGAGGGCGCAAAAGACATCGGCGTGTATGCCATCGTTGACAGCGCCGAGCGCGTGCGCCAAGTGGTGGCCGCCGGCGCGCGTACGGTGCAACTGCGCATCAAGACGCCCGCCAACGCGCCCGACGCCGCGCTGCGGCAGTCCATCGCGCAGGCGCTGGCCGCGTGCAACGCGGCTGGCGCCACGCTGGTGGTCAACGACCATTGGCGGCTGGCCCGCGAACTGGGCGCGCGCGCCGTCCACCTGGGACAGGAAGACTTGGCCGCGCTGGGCCAGGCTGGCCACGCCGAACTGGCCGCCAGCGGCTTGAAGCTGGGCATCAGCAGCCACAGCCTGTGGGAGCTGTGCCGCGCGCGCGGCCTGCAACCATGGTACATCGCCTGCGGCCCGGTGTGGCCCACGCTCACCAAGGCCATGCCCTGGGCGCCGCAGGGCCTTGACAACCTGGCCTGGTGGGTGCGCATGGCCGGCGCGCCTGTGGTCGCCATCGGCGGCATCCTGGAACCCGCCCAATTGACCGAAGCCGCCCGCAGCGGCGCCAGTGGCGTGTGCGTGGTGCGCGGCCTGGGCAATGATCCCGCCCAAACCCTGCCGCGCTGGCAAGCCGCCCTGGCAGCAGGCCGCGCCGCCTTGCGCCTGCCCGCACCCGCGCTGCCGCATTCGCCGTTGCGCAGGGGGTAAATTCTTTCCCGGCACTGACCTTGCACCCTCTGCCTTCGCATCCCTTGCCAGCCACTGGATGCCTTCGTGGCACACTGCTTGCAAGATACCAATCTCCAGTCATGGCCCATATTTACGTTTATTCCCCCTCCGGCGCGGTGCGCGACAGGGCGGCTTTTGCCCGAGCCGTCAAGCGCTTGCAGGCGCTGGGCCATGAGGTCGAACTCGACGCCGATGCGCTGGCGAGCTGGCAGCGCTTTGCGGGCGATGACGCCACGCGCCTGACCGCCATCAGCCGCGCGGCGGCCAGCGGCGCCGACGTGGCGCTGACCACGCGCGGCGGCTACGGCCTGACGCGCCTGCTGCCGGCGCTGCCTTACAAAGCCATTGCACGCGCGGCTGAACGCGGCACCAAATTCATCGGCTTTTCGGATTTCACCGCACTGCAACTGGCCTTGCTGGCCCGGGGCGGCGGCGTTACCTGGGCCGGCCCGGCGCTGCTGGAAGGCTTTGGCGCGCCCGGCGCGTCGGGGCCCGACGAGATCATGCTGGCCTGCTTTGAAGATGTGGCCAATGGCAGCGCCGAGGGCACTGGCTGGCGTCTGCCGGCCAGCGACATCGCCGCGCTGGCGCACCGGCGCGATTGGCATCTGGCGCGCCACGCGCCGCTGTGGGGCGGCAATCTGACGATGGTGGCCTCGCTGCTGGGTACACCATGGTGGCCGGCGCTGGATGGCGGCGTGCTGTTTCTGGAAGACGTGGGCGAGCATCCTTACCGCATCGAGCGGATGCTGGCGCAACTGCTGCACGCTGGCGTGCTGGCGCGGCAAAAAGCAGTCGTGCTGGGCCAGTTCAGCGGCTACGAACTGACGCCGCACGACCGAGGCTATTCAATGGCAAAAGTGATCGAGTGGCTGCGCAGCCAGATCAAGCCGCCGGTACTGACCGGCTTGCCATTCGGCCACGCCCCGACCAAGGTACTGCTGCCGGTGGGCGCGAAGGTGGACTTGCTGATCGAAGGGCGCGAGGCGCTGGTGTTGTGGGGACACTCGCACTGAATGAACCCCCACGCTGAGAGCCAAGCGCGGCGTGTTGTGAATATTCAGCTTTGATGCAATTTAACATAATATACATCGTGTGAAGTCACTTGGGCTTTGAAAAAGGGCCCTTGCCCTTGTCTTCGCCTGCGCTTGCTTGGATGCTTCCAGCTCTGCCTTGACTCTACCCAAAAACGCCGAAACCCCTGAAACCACCGCTTGTGGTGACTGGTTTATAGCACACGCTGGACACCCTGTCAATCCTCGAAGTTGACAAACGCGAGCGCGGGATTGGCGGGCGGCAACGGTTGCTGCACGAACCGGCTTGGCTCGGACAGCACTATGGCGGCGAGCTTGCCCGCCGCCGTGCCGCCTCGACCAATCACGCGGTAACGCAAGATGTTGACATTGGCTGGGCCAACAACGTGCCAATGCGCTTTCACTACTTCACGCTGCACGTACATCGCGTGGCCTTCAATCTCGCTGTCTTGCACTTGCGTGGCCGCATAAAGCTTGAAAATCAGCGGCGAAACCAAGGCGATACCTTCCGGGACGAAATGCACCGCCGCACCCGTTTCGTTGTACTTGAGCGTGCGATTGACCAACGAGTGCTGCAACCACTTGATGAACGCCAGCGCCACCGGCGATACGTTGGCTTCAAGCCCGGCTTTTTTGCTGCCGCCAGGCAGGTTGGGCAACTTGGGTTCAAGCAGCACGGGCTTGGGCATGGCCAGCGTTTGCGAGGCAGCTTCATCGGGCGGGTCTTGCGGCGCGCTGCGCGCTATCGTCCAGGGCGCACTTTGCAACAGTTCCCGATTGGGGCCGCCCACAGGTTGCAATAGCTTCTGGCGTAGTGAGTCGGCGGTTGCCTTTGCCACTGGCTGTGCAGCGGGCCACGCGGTGTCCGCTGCCGATGCCTGCGCCTGCGGAGTTTGTTGCACAGCTTCGGTGTCGTGTTGCTGTTGGGCCATTGGTTGCACCCTGCTGGCTTTCTTGGCCTGTTTCGCGGCGTTAGCCAGCAATCGATGGCGTTCGCGCTCGCGGTCGAGCGCGCGGAAACTGGCCCGATCATCAGCACTGAGCAGTTTGTCCGCGTCATTCTCGCCGACGGGGATCGGTGGCTTGCTCTTTGCGCCAGCTTGCGGTTCTCGTACTTGCTGCATGGGCGGCGCGGATTGCGGAGCTGGCGCAGACTTGGACTTGTTGAACGTGGGCGCCTTGATCTCTGGCTCGGGCGTTTTTTGCGGGCCACCGCGCACTGGCGCAGATGTTTGCCCTTCCTGCATGGCCATTGCTTCAACTTCCGGCGCTTGGGCTTGTGCGGCATTCTTGCGCTTGTTGTGCACTTCGATTGTTCCAATCATCGGCGGCGGGTACTTGTCCGGGCTGTCGAAAATCTTGTCGAGCCTGAATCGCAGCATGGTCAAGCTGTGTGTGTAGGTGTCGCATCCCGGACGATTGGATAGACAATAAACGCTATCCGCTGTTCATGGCGCGCTCGGTGCTGCAAGCGCTGCTTGAGCAGTTGC
>WRJY01000268.1 GCA_009778355.1 Desulfovibrionaceae bacterium
CTGACGTAGCCCAGCCTCGAGTGCAACCGGCGGTGGTTGTAAAAGCCCAGCCAGTCGATCACCTCGTCCATCGCCTGGCGCCGGCTCGCGAAACGCCTGCCGTGCAGCCGCGCCATCCCCGGACGAAGGCGATTCTGGCCCGGCTGGAAGATCTCTTGATGCGCCGCAGCCTTGCCACGCGCACAAGGCAGACTTGTCGGTAACGCCGTTTGTAACCACAATACAGCCCATGAAATTTGAAAGCGATCCCGACAAGGCCGCATCGGATCTGAAAGATCACGGTGTTTCCTTCGACGACGCTGCGCTTGTGTTCTACGATACCGGGCGGATCGAAACCTACGATGGACGCGAGGACTACGGTGAAGACCGATGGGTGACTGTCGGTTTTGCTTGGGTAGCGCTCTTGGCTGTCGCCTACACCATCCGGGACGAGGAAACCATCCGTCTGATCTCTGCAAGAAAGGCCGAACCCCATGAGCAAAAGCAATACCGTGACGCGACCCCTTGATCTGACCAAGCCGCCAGTCATCACTGGGGAGCAGAAGGCGCGGCTTGAGGCGCTGGCCACCATGCCTGATGAGCAGATCAACTACAGCGGCATTGCGCCATTTCCGCCCGATACCGTCTGGACCAAAGCCATCGAAATTTCGCACGCCAAGCAGCAGATTACGTTGCGCATCGACGCGGATGTGCTCGACTTCTTCAAGCACACGGGCAAGCGCTATCAAACACGCATCAATGCGGTTTTGCGCTCCTACATGGCCGCGCACAAGAAAGCCCACGTTTAAGTTTTAGGACTTTTCACCATGCCAGCCAACCGCCAGATACTGCTCGACAACCGCCCCGTGGGCCAGGCCACGGCCAGCAACTTCAGGCTGGTGCGCACCGAAACACCGGCGCTGCAAGACGGCCAGGTGCTGGTGCGCCACCACTACCTCAGTCTCGACCCCTACATGCGCGGCCGCATGAACGACGGCAAGAGCTACGCCAAGCCCCAGCCGCTGGGCCAGGTGATGATCGGCGGCACCGTGGGCGAGGTGATTGAATCGCGTCACCCCGATTTCCGGTCCGGCGACCAGGTGCTCGGCACGGGCGGCTGGCAGGAATACAGCGTGGCCGATGGCGGCGCTCCCGGCGCGTTGCGCAAGGTGGACGCCAGCCAGACGCCGCTGTCGTACTACCTGGGCGCGGTGGGGATGCCGGGCGTGACGGCGTGGTACGGCCTGGTTGAAATCATCCAGCCCAAGGCGGGCGACACGGTGGTGGTCAGCGCCGCCGCTGGCGCCGTGGGCAGCGCCTTCGCGGCGCTGGCCAAGGCGCGCGGCTGCCGCGTGGCGGGCATCGCCGGCGGGCCTGAAAAGTGCAGGTACGCGGTGGAAGAACTGGGCTTCGACGCCTGCATCGACCACCGCCAGCACCCGGACATCAAGTCCATGAGCCAGGCGCTGAAAGCCGCGTGCCCGGACGGCATCGATGGCCACTTTGAAAACGTCGGTGGCCATATTCTCGACGCCGTGCTGCTGCGCGCCAACGCCTTCGCGCGCATCGCCGTGTGCGGCATGGTCGCTGGTTACGATGGCCAGCCGCTGCCGCTGCAAAATCCGGCGCTGATTCTGACCAACCGCCTGAAACTACAAGGCTTCATCGTTGGCGAGCACATGAAAGTCTGGCCACAGGCGCTGCAAGAGTTGAGCGCCCTGGTCGCACAGGGCAAGCTCAGGCCGCGCGAGAGCATCGCCCAAGGCATCGAAAGCGCGCCCGAGGCGTTTCTGGGGCTGCTCAAGGGCAAGAACTTCGGCAAGCAACTGGTCAAGCTGGTCTAACCGCGATTACAAAAACCGGTCCAGCAGCTTGCGGCTTTGCTTGTCCATGGCGGTCAGGTCGCCGATCAGGTATTGCACGCCGTGGGCGTCGTTGACGATCAGCAGGCCGGGGCCGAGGCGGCGGATGTCTTCTTCGCCCTTGAGGGCGAAGCTGGTGGGGCCGCGGTCGGTATCCACGTCCCAAACGCTGGGAGTGACGAAGCTGCTGACGCTTTTGACGCGCAGCAGGCGCGGCATGAATTCGCGCTGCTCCAGCGCCTCGGCGAGCAAGGCGCGCAGCGGTTCTTGAAGGGCCGACAGGCGCGGCACCCAAGCCAGTTCGTGGCCGTCGCCATCGACCACGCTGATGCCTTCGTCGGGCGCTGAAATCGGAAACGCGCGCACGGCGGCCACGCCGGTGTGCTGACGCCCTTGGGCATCGGTGAGCGCCAGGCGGCCAAAGGCGTCGCGCTGCAAGTCGAACGATGTCGTCGCGCTGTTCATGGATACATGGCCTTCGCGTTTTCGCCGCTGCGGTGGCCGGGCAGCGCGGCGGCGGGCGGCGGCGCGGCGGCCAGATCGGCTTCGTCCACCACCAACATGCGTTCACGCTCGGCTTTTTCCTGCCGCGCCTGCGCTTCGTACAGACGCCAGTAGGCGCCGCGCCGGGCCAGCAGTTGTTCGTGCGTGCCTTCTTCCACCTTGACGCCCTTGTCGAGCACCACCAGCCGGTCGGCCTTGCGCAGGGTGGACAGGCGGTGCGCGATGGCGATGGTGGTGCGCCCGCGCACCAGGTTGTCGAGCGCCTTCTGGATTTCGCGCTCGGTCTCGGTATCGACCGAGGCGGTGGCTTCGTCCAGGATCAGGATGCGCGGGTCGATCAGCAGCGCGCGGGCAATGCTGATGCGCTGGCGCTCGCCGCCCGACAGCCCCTGGCCGCGCTCGCCCACCAGCGAGTCGTAGCCTTGCGGCAGGCGCAGGATGAATTCGTGCGCGTGGGCGGCGCGCGCGGCGGCGACGATCTCCGCGCGCGTGGCGCCGGGCTTGCCGTAGGCGATGTTCTCGGCCACGGTGCCGAAGAACAGGAACGGCTCTTGCAGCACCAGGCCGATGTGACGGCGCCAGTCGGCCACGCGCATCTGGCGCAGATCGACGCCATCGACCGTGATCGCGCCTTCGGTCACGTCGTAAAAGCGGCAGACCAGGTTGACCAGGGTGCTCTTGCCCGATCCGCTGTGGCCGACCAGGCCGATCATCTCGCCGGGCTCGATGCACAGGTTCAGCCCCCGGATCACCGAGCGGTTGCCGTAGCGCAGCGCGGCGTCCCGTACTTCGATGCGGCCCTGCACGTGTGGCAACGGCACGGGGTTTTTGGGCTCGGGCACGCTGGAGACGTGGTCGAGGATTTCAAAAATGCGCTTGGTGGCCGAGGCCGCCTTCTGCGTCACCGAGACGATGCGGCTCATTGAATCGAGCCGGGCGTAAAAGCGCCCGATGTAGGCCAGAAACGCCGTCAGCACGCCCACGGTGATGTGCTGCTGGCTGACCAGCCAGATGCCCGCCGCCCACACCACCAGCAGGCCGATTTCGGTCAGCAGCGTGACGGTGGGCGCGAACAGCGACCACAGCCGGTTGAGCTTGTCGTTGACCAGCAGGTTGTGGCGGTTGGCCTCCCTGAAGCGGCCCGCTTCCCGGTCTTCCTGCGCGAATGCCTTGACCACGCGGATGCCGGGAATGGTGTCGGCCAGCACGTTGGTGACTTCGGACCAGACGCGGTCGATTTTCTCGAAGCCGGTGCGCAGGCGGTCGCGCACCATGTGGATCAGCCAGGCGATCACCGGCAGCGGCACCAGGGTGACCAGCGCCAGCGCCGGATCGATGGCGAACAGGATCGCTGCCGTCATGGCGATCATCAACACGTCGGTCGCGAAGTCCAGCAGGTGCAGCGACAGAAAGAGGTTGATGCGGTCGGTCTCGCTGCCGATGCGCGCCATCAAATCGCCCGTGCGCCGGCCGCCGAAATACTCCAGCGAGAGCTTGAGCAGGTGCTCGTAGGTGCTGGTGCGCAAATCGGAGCCGATGCGCTCGGACACCAGGGCCAGGATGTAGGTCTTGGCCCAGCCCAGCGCCCAGGCCAGCAGCGCCGAGCCGAGCAGCCCCGCCAGCAGTTCGGCGACCAGGCCGGTATCGATGGGCTGCCCGCTCTGGAACGGGATCAGTACCTTGTCCATCAACGGCATGGTCAGGTAAGGCGGCACCAGGGTGGCCGCCGTGGCCGCCAGCGTCAGCACGAAGCCGGCCAGCAGTTGCCAGCGGTACGGATGGGCGAAACGCCACAGGCGCAGCAGGGTCCAGGTCGAAGGCGGCTTGTCCTCGGCGGGGGCGGCGTCGGCCTCGCACAGTTCGGATGCCGGCCCTTCGTCCAGCGTCTGGGCCGCCGGCCCGCCCGTGGCGGCGGCCAGCGCCTGCTCGAACTGGCCGAGCAGCTTCAGCGCCGCCGGGTTGCGCCCCAGGGTGTAGCGCCAGATCGCCAATTGGCCGCTGGCGTCGTGCAACTCCAGCGCGCCGACGCCGGCGTGGTCGTGGTGCGTCAGCGCCAGGCCGGGCCGCAACTCCCAGCCTTGCCAGGCCGTTTCGTCCGGGAACCGGGCGACAAGTCTTTGATTCGTAAGCACAACCGCGCCATCGGCGAAACGCAGGCGGCGGTTCAAGTCAACTTCCAGCGCGCCCAGAACGTTCTCTGAGGGCCGCAGTGACGCCCCCTCCAAAACTTCCGGCGGTACGGTCAGGCCGGCAGTGGCGGCAATGAGGGGAGTCACGAATGGCATGAAGAATCAAACGCGGCAAGCCGGCAGGTTCATTTGAAGAACGTCTCCAAATGGCTGGCCGCGGACAGCAATCATTGAAAGCACTGAAAGCGAGCGCGCGCCCCATGAGGCGAATCGATCAGCACCAGGCGGGTCTGGCAAGCGGTGGCGAATTGTATCCGTCCACTTGCGCCGCAACGGCCACGCGGCAAGGGCGTGTTTTTGCCGACATCGTCATCCGCCGCATGACGCATCTGCGCGGCCCCAATGTCTGGACGTACCGCGCCGTCATCGAGGCGGTGGTCGATATCGGCGGACTGGAGGACTTTCCCTCCAACACCTTGCCCGGTTTTTACGACCGCCTGGCCGCCTGGCTGCCGGGGCTGATCGAGCACCGTTGCAGCGTTGGGCGCCGCGGCGGTTTTCTGATGCGGCTGCGCGACGGCACCTGGGCCGGCCACATTCTGGAGCACGTGGCGCTGGAACTGCAAACCCAGGCTGGCATGAAAACCGGTTTCGGCAAGGCGCGCATGACCGGCGAGCGCGGCGTCTATAAAGTGGTGATTCGCACCCGCGACGAAGCCGTCGGCAGGCTGGCCGTTGAATCGGCGCGCGATTTGGTGATGGCAGCCATCAACGACCGGCCCTTCGACGTGCACGCGGCCATCGCCAGGCTGACCGGCATGACGGACCGCCGCTGCCTCGGCCCCAGCACGGCCTGCATCGTGGACGCCGCCAGCGAGCGCGGCATTCCCTCCATCCGGCTGAACGGCGGCAATCTGGTGCAACTGGGCCATGGCGCCGCCCAGCGCCGCATCTGGACGGCGGAAACCGACTGCACCAGCGCCATCGCCGAAGGCATCTCGCGCGACAAGGAATTGACCAAGCAACTGCTTTCAGCCGCCGGCGTGCCGGTGCCCGAGGGCCGCACGGCTGAAACCGCCGAGGCCGCCTGGCAGGCCGCCGAGTGCATCGGCCTGCCGGTGGTGGTCAAGCCCTCGGACGGCAACCATGCGCGCGGCGTGTCGCTCAACCTGAAGACGCGCGCGGAGGTCATGAACGCCTTCACCGCCGCCGAAAAAGAAGGCTCCGAAGTCATCGTCGAGCGTTTCATTCCAGGCCGCGAACACCGGCTGCTGGTGGTGGGCGACAAGGTGGCGGCGGCCACGCGCGGCGAGATCACCCGCGTCAACGGCGATGGCCGATCCACCATTGCCGAACTCATTGCCGCGCACGTCAACACCGATCCGCGCCGCGGCCAGGAAGAGCAGTTTCCGCTCGACATCGTCCGCCTGGACGATCCGGTGCTGCTGCTGCTGCTGCAACGCCAGGGCCTGACGGCGGGCAGCGTGCTGGCGCGCGGCCAGGTGGCCGAAGTCCAGCGCACCGGCAACATGGCCATCGACGTGACCGAGCAGGTTCACCCCGACATTGCCGAACAAATGGCGCTGGCCGCCCGCGTGGTGGGCCTGGACATCGCCGGCATCGACCTGGTGGTGGAAGACATCGGCCAGCCGCTGGCCGCGCAGGGCGGCGCCATCGTCGAGGTCAACGCCGGCCCCAGCCTGCTGATGCACCTCAAGCCCGCCGTGGGCCGCGCGCAACCCGTGGGCGAGGCCATCGTCGCGCACATGTTCCCGTCCGGCGCGCCGGGCCGCGTGCCGGTCGTCGGGCTGCTCGGCGACGGCCAAAGCCCGCTCGCGGCCCGGCTGATCGCGGCGCTGCTGCAAGCGCACGGCCATCACACCGCCTTGGCGTGCAGCGATGGCTTGTTTCTGGGCGCGCGCCAACTCTCCAAAGGCAGCGCGCTCGGCTACGAAGCCGGCGAGCGCATGTTGATCAACCGCATGGTGCAGGCGGCGGTGTTCGAGACTTCACCGCGCCACATCCTGACCGAGGGCCTGCCCTACGACCGCTGTCAGGTCGGCGTGGTGATGGCCATGCCCGGCCCCGATGGTCTGGCGGACCTGTATGTCACCGAGGCTGGCCAGATGCCTGGCATCGTCCGCACGCAAATCGACGTCGTGCTGCCGCAAGGCGCGGCGGTGCTGAACGCCGATGATCCGCGGGTGCTGGAACTGGCCGCCTACTGCGACGGCGAAGTGCTGCTCTACAGCCTGGATGCCCGCGGCAAGGCCGTGGCCGACCACCTCGGCCGCAAGGGCCGCGCCGTGCTGGCGCGCGGCAGCGCCATCGCCCTGGCCCACGGCGCGCACGAGCAGCCGCTGATCGACCTGGCCGCCACGGGCAAGCTGACGCAACGCGATGCGCGCCCGCAAGTGCTGGCCGCCGTGGCCGCCGCTTGGGCGCTGGGCCTGCCCGCCGATCTGATTCGTTGCGCTTTGTTGCAATTCGACCAACCGCCGACCGCCTTGCCTGTCCACTGATCGGCGCGCTCGTTCGTTGCATATCCTAGTTCCCTCTTCAGGACACCTCATGCAAGTCACCCGCATTCGCGCGCTGCGCGGTCCCAATCTGTGGAGCCGCCACACGGCCATCGAAGCCATCGTCACCTGCGATGGCGCCGAGTGCGATCTGCGCAACGCCCCGGCTTTTGAGCAGCGCCTGCGCGCGCTGTTTCCCGGCGCCGGCGCACTGCGCGCCAGCCAGCCTGGCGTTGCCGTTTCCATGGCCCACGCGCTGGAGCTAGCCGCGCTGGCGCTGCAAGCGCAGGCCGGCTGCTCCGTCAGCTTCAGCCGCACCACGCCGACCGAGATCGAAGGCACCTTCCAGGTCGCCGTGCAATACACCGAGGAAGCCGTGGGCCGGCTGGCGTTCGAGAGGGCGCGGCAACTGTGCGCCGCCGCAGCCGAAGGCGGCGAGTTCGACCTGCCCGCCGCGCTGGCCGAATTGCGCGAGCTGGACGAGGACGAGCGCCTGGGCCCCTCCACCGGCGCCATCGTCGAAGCCGCGGTCAAGCGCGGCATTCCGTTCAAGCGCCTGACCAGCGGCAGCCTGATTCAACTGGGCTGGGGCAGCCGGCAGCGCCGCATCCAGGCGGCTGAGGTGGACGGCACCAGCGCCGTCGCCGAATCCATCGCGCAGGACAAGGACCTCACCAAAAAACTGCTGCACGCCGCCGGCGTGCCCGTGCCGCTGGGCCGCCCCGTCAGCGACGCCGAAGACGCCTGGGCCGCCGCGCAGGACATCGGCCTGCCGGTGGTGGTCAAGCCGCAGGACGGCAACCAGGGCAAGGGCGTCACAGTGGACATCACCGGGCGCGGCCACTTCGACATCGCTTACCAGGCCGCCGCCCAATACGGCAGCGTGATGGTCGAGAAATACCTGCCCGGCCACGACTTCCGCCTGCTGGTGGTGGGCGACAAGCTGGTGGCCGCGGCGCGGCGCGATCCGCCGCTGGTCACCGGCGATGGCGCGCACACCGTGCGCCAACTGGTGGCCGAAGTCAACCGCGACCCGCGCCGCGGCCAGGGCCACGGCACCGCGCTCACCCAAATCCGCATCGACGACATTGCCCAAGCCTGCTTGGCCACCCAAGAGCTGACGCCTGACTCGGTGCCCGCCCGGGGCCAGCGCGTGGTGTTGCGCAACAACGCCAACCTGTCCACCGGCGGCAGCGCCACCGACGTGACCGGCAGCGTGCACCCCGCCGTGGCCGCGCGCGCCATCGAGGCCGCGCAAACCATCGGCCTGGACATCTGTGGCGTTGACGTGGTCTGCGAAAGCCTCGCCAGGCCGCTGGAAGAACAAAGCGGCGGCATTGTCGAAGTCAACGCCGCGCCCGGCCTGCGCATGCACATCAGCCCCTCGCTCGGGCAGGGCCGCGACGTGGGCCAGGCCATCATCGACCACATGTACCCGGACGGCGGCAATGGCCGCATCCCCGTCATCGCCGTCACCGGCACCAACGGCAAGACCACCACCGTGCGGCTGGCCGCGCACCTGCTCAAGGCCAGCGGCCTGCGCGTGGGCATGACCAACACCGACGGCGTCTATGTCAATGGCCGCCAGATCGACAGCGGCGACTGCTCCGGCCCGCGCAGCGCGCGCAACGTGCTGGCGCATCCCGATGTCGATGCCGCCGTGCTCGAAACCGCGCGCGGCGGTCTGCTGCGCGAAGGGCTGGCGTTCGACCAGTGCGACGTGGCCATCGTCACCAACCTGGGCGCTGGCGACCACCTGGGTCTGAACTACATCACCACGCTGGAAGACCTGAGCGTGCTCAAGCGCGTGATCGTGCTCAACGTTGCGCCCGCCGGCATGGCCGTGCTCAACGCCGCCGACCCCGCCGTCGCAGCCATGGGGCCGCACTGCCCAGGCCAGGTCACCTTCTTCGCGCAGGATGGCCGCCACCAGGTCATCGCTGCCCACCTGGCGCAAGGCAAGCGGGCCGTGTTCGTTGACCACGGTGACATCGTTTGTGTCCAAGGCGGCTTCACCAAGCGTCTGCCGCTGGCCCGTGTGCCGCTGACGCGCAAGGGGCAAATCGGCTTTCAGGTCGAAAACACCCTGGCCAGCGTGGCGGCGGCCTGGGCGCTCGGCGTGTCTTGGGACGCCATCCAGAAAGGGCTGGCCACCTTCATCAGCGACCAGCACGGCGCGCCGGGCCGCTTCAACGTGTTCGACTACCGCGGCGCCACCCTGATCGCCGACTACGGCCACAACCCCGACGCCATCGCCGCGCTCACCGCCAGCGTCGAAAACATGCCCGCCCGCCGCCGCTCGGTGGTCATCAGCGGCGCGGGCGACCGGCGCGACGAGGACATTCGCGGCCAGACCCGCATTCTGGGCAGCGCATTCGACGAAGTCATCCTCTATCAAGACGCCTGCCAGCGCGGCCGCGCCGACGGCGCAGTGCTTGCCCTGCTGCGCGAGGGGCTTGAAGGCGCGCAGCGCACCCGCCGCGTCGAGGAAATCCACGGCGAATTCCTCGCCATCGACCGCGCCCTGAACCGCCTGCAGCCGGGCGATTTGTGCCTGATCCTCGTCGATCAGGTCGAACAGGCGCTGGCGCACATCCAGCAGCGCGTGAGCGAGGCCGCGCCGCCGGCTACGGTGGTCAAACTGGTAACGCCCAAACCCGCCGTCAACCCAAAGAGCCGCAAGGTGGTGGACGCCACGGCAGCGATGCTGGGCCTGCGGGCCTGAGAGCCACCCCTTTCAAGGTCTTTGCCGCACCAGAGCCATGACCCTGGCAGTGGAGACATGGGCGCGAGCGATATTGCCAGCGACATAGCCC
>WRJY01000269.1 GCA_009778355.1 Desulfovibrionaceae bacterium
CCCCTGCTCCAATGGGCCCGCCGCGCCGCCCCGCGCATGTTGGACGCTCATCCTGACTTGGCCGCGCGGCATATGGACCGCTGGCTGGGCAACCGGTTTGAATACCTCAAGGCTTGAATTACAAGGGCAGCCCATGACACTCACCGAACTCAAATACATCGTCGCCATCGCGCGCGAAAAGCACTTCGGCAAGGCCGCCGAAGCCTGTTTCGTGTCGCAGCCCACGCTGTCGGTGGCGGTCAGAAAGCTCGAGGACGAACTGGAGGTCAAGCTGTTCGAGCGCAGCGCCGGCGAAGTGACCGTGACCCCGCTGGGCCAAGAGATCGTGCGCCAGGCGCAGAGCGTGCTGGAGCAGGCCGCCGAGGTCAAGGAAATCGCCCGGCGCGGCAAGGACCCGCTGGGCGGCCCGCTGAAGCTGGGCGTGATCTACACCATCGGCCCCTACCTGCTGCCCGCCCTGGTGCGCCAGAACATCGCCCGCACGCCGCAGATGCCGCTGATGCTGCAAGAGAACTTCACCGTCCGCCTGCTGGAAATGCTGCGCACCGGCGAGATCGACGCCGCCATTCTGGCCGAGCCGTTCCCCGACACCGGCCTGGCCGTGGCGCCGCTGTACGACGAGCCGTTCATGGCCGCGCTGCCCGCCGGCCACCCGTTGGCGCAACATCCGTGGGTGAGCAGCGAGCAGCTCAAGGGCGAACACATGCTGCTGCTGGGCAGCGGCCATTGTTTCCGCGACCACGTGCTCCAGGTCTGCCCCGAGTTCGCGCGTTTTTCCAGCGCCACTGAGGGCCTTGGCAAAAGCTTCGAAGGCTCGTCGCTGGAAACCATTCAGCACATGGTGGCCGCCGGCATGGGCGTGACCCTGGTGCCGCGCCTGGCCGTGCCCGCCGCCGCGCTGGCCGCGCAAGCCAGGGCCGGCAAGGGCGGCAGCGGTAAAAAGGCTGCGCCGCTAATTTGCTACCTGCCAGTTCACGACAGCCATGATGGCGGCAGCAGCGAGCCGCCCACCCGCCGCGTGGTGCTGGCATGGCGGCGCAGCTTCACGCGCTACGAAGCCATCGCTGCACTGCGCAATGCCATCCATGCCTGCGAATTGCCGGGGGTACGGCGGCTTGGGGTTTGATGAACGTCGCGGCGGCAAAAAGACACTCAACAGGCTCTTACCCTTCGCCCAATTCCCTGGCCCGCCGGGCGGCGGCTTTCATGGCGGCGATGAAGGCGGCATCCATACCCGCCTCGCGCATCACCGTCAGGCCCGCATGGGTGGTGCCGCCCTTGCTGGTGACGCGCTCGCGCAGCGCGGCCAGCGGTTCGGGCGAGTCCTTGGCCAGCGCGCTGCTGCCCGCAAAAGTGCCCACGGCCAAGCGGCGCGCCTGCTCGGGCGGCAGGCCCAGTTCGGCGCCGGCTTGCTGCATGGCTTCCAGAAAATAAAACACGTAGGCCGGGCCGGAGCCGGAAAGGGCGGTGACGGCGTCGAGCTGCTCCTCGCGCTCGACCCATAAAAAGTCGCCGGTGGCGGCGATCACGCCCTCGGCCAGCGCGCGGTCGGCGGCGCTGGCGGCAGGGGCGGCGAACAGCCCGGTCATGCCCTGGCCGATCAGCGCCGGCGTGTTGGGCATGCAGCGCACCACGCGGGCGCTGCCGGTGGCGGCGGCAATGGCGCCGGCGCGGATGCCGGCCATCACCGACAGTTGCAGCGCGCCGCCAACGTGCGGCGCAGCGGGCGCGGCGGCGTCGGCAAAGCTTTGCGGCTTGACCGCCCATACCACCAGATCGGCATCGCGCAGAAAAGCGCCCGCCGCTGCCTGCGCCGCCACGCCGTGCTGCCGCAGCAGGCTGGCGCGCGCGGTCTCGAACGGCTCGACCACCTGAACTTGCCCCGCCGGCAGACCGCGCCGGATCAGCCCGCCCATGATGGCGCTGGCCATGTTGCCGCCGCCGATGAAGGCAATGCGGGTAGCGGCGGGCAGGGCGGGCGGATTGGACATGGCGGTGCTTTCAGGTCTGGCGGGGTTGCGTGACGGCGCAGTGTAGGTTACGGCAGCGCTTCATCGATCGCTTGGGCAAGCAGGTCGAACCCGGGCTGGATTTGCGCCTCCGGTACGCAGCCACAGCCCAGCAGCAATCCGGGAGGCTGTAGCAGGCGCTCAATGGGCAGGTTGCGATGCCAGGTAGCCTTCGTCGATGAACTCGGCCAGCAATTGTTCATGAACGTGGGCCACCGTGTTGCGGGCGATCGAGATGAGTGTTTACCCCTAGAAAGCGGTTCCATTGAATTTCACGAAATGGCTCTTCAGTATAGAGCCTGAAACCTGCATACTCGGGCCGAATGCGCGTACCCTCAAGGAGTCCAGGAAGATGAGCAATCAATCGCTGCAACAGCGCAAGGACAATGCCACCCCCCGAGGCATCACCGTCATGTGCCCGTTCCATGCCGATCAGGCCGGGAATGCCGAGCCGTGGGACACCGAGGGGCGGCGCTACATCGACTTCGCCGCCGGTATCGCGGTTCTCGATACCGGTCACCGCCATCCCAGGGTAGTGGCGGCGATCCGCTTTCTGTTTCCGCTCACCATCGAGGACTGCACCTTCGAGGAGGGGCTCGGCATTCTGGAAGCCGCCCTGCGTCAGCAGTAATGACCGAACCGGCAGAGCGTCCCATGCGAAACGACGGCGGCATACTGGTCAGCTTCGCGGATGTAGGAAAAACCTACGATGGCGAACACTTGGTCGTCAAGCAGTTGAACCTTGACATTCGCCGCGGCGAGTTCCTCACGCTGCTGGGGCCGTCAGGCTCTGGCAAAACCACCTGCCTGATGATGCTGGCCGGCTTCGAATTCCCGACCAGCGGAGAGATCCGGCTGGACGGCAAGCTGCTCAACCGCGTGCCGCCCCACAAGCGCAATATCGGCATGGTGTTTCAGAACTACGCGCTGTTCCCGCACATGACGGTGGCGCAGAACGTGGCCTATCCATTGCAGGTGCGCGGCATTCGTGCGACTGAACGCGCGAACCTGGTGCTCGAGGCCTTGCGGATGGTGCGCATGGAAAGCCTGGGCGAGCGCTTTCCGGCGCAACTTTCGGGCGGCCAGCAGCAGCGCGTGGCATTGGCCCGCGCGCTGGTGTTCAAGCCTCAACTGGTGTTGATGGACGAGCCGCTGGGCGCGCTCGACAAGCAGTTGCGCGAACACATGCAGCTCGAATTGAAAGCCCTGCACCGCCAGCTCGGCGTGACCTTCGTCTATGTGACGCACGATCAAGGCGAGGCGCTCACCATGTCCGACCGCGTTGCCGTGTTCGATCAGGGCATCATCCAGCAGATCGACTCGGTGGAGGCGCTGTATGAAGCGCCCGGCAACGCTTTCGTCGCCAGTTTCGTCGGCGACAGCAACCGCCTGCAGGGCACGATTACCGGCAACGACGGCGACCACTGTCTGATGACGCTGCCTGACAACAATGTTTTGCGCGGGCTGCGCGTGGGCAAAGCCGAATTGGGCTGCGCCGCTACCGCCAGCATTCGGCCCGAACGGATGGGGCTGGCGGACCCGGCTGCCGCGGTCGCGCCGGATGCGGCCCGCAATTTGCTGCATGGCCATGCGGCTGGCCTGATTTACTTTGGCGACCATGTACGCCTGCAATGCGAACTGCCTGGGCAGGCGCAATGCTTCGTGAAAATACCGCTCGACACACCGGCGCTGAAACGCCTGAAGCCAGGCCAACCCGTGGCGCTGACTTTCGCGCCCGGGCATCTGCGCGTCTTTGCCTGATGGGCTTGGCCGCACCGCCTGTTCTTGCCGTTGGCCTATTGCATTTTTCAACCAGGAGACTCCCGCCATGAAACGTAATTTGATCCTCTCGTGCGCAGCCGCGGCGTTTTTTGGCGCCGGCTGGGCCAGCGCCCAGGACCTCACGGTCGTCAACTTCGGCGGCGCCAACGGGAACGCCCAGAAGGCGGCGTTCTCGGAGCCGTTCGAGAAAAAGACCGGCCACAAAATCATCCCCGTGGAATACAACGGCGAGGAAGCCAAGATCCGGGCCATGGTGGAAGCCAGGCACGTGACTTGGGACCTGGTTGAAGTGGAGACCAATACCGTCATCCGCGGCTGCGACGAAGGTCTGTACGAAAAACTGGACTACAGCAAGATCGCGCCCAAGAGCGATTTCATTGCCGAAGCCCCGCAGGAATGCGGCCTGGGATTCTTCGTCTATTCCATGGTGCTTGCGTACAACGGCGACAAACTCAAGACCGCGCCCGCCAGTTGGAAAGACTTCTGGGACGTGAAGCGTTTTCCGGGCAAACGCGGTATGCGCAAGCTCGCTCCAACCAACCTCGAATTCGCCCTGATGGCCGATGGCGTGCCCGCCAAGGATGTCTATCAGGTGTTGTCCACCAAGGCCGGCGTGGATCGGGCATTCAAGAAGCTCGACGAAATCAAGCCCTATATCCAGTGGTGGGAAGCTGGCGCCCAGGCGCCCCAGTTCCTGGTCGCCGGCGACGTGGTCATGTCCACGGTGTTCAGCGGCCGCGTCGATGCGGCGCGGCGCGAAGGCAAGAACCTCAATGTGGTGTGGGACGGCAGCATCTACGACCTCGATTACTGGGCCATTCCCAAGGGTTCGCCCAACAAGGATCTGGTACTGGAATACATCGCTTTCTCGACCGCCGCGCCGCAGCAGGCCGAGTATGCGAGGCACATCGCCTACGGGCCGGTGAACCAGGCGGCAATCAGGATGCTCGACGCCAAGACCCTGGCCGACATGCCGAACTCGCCGGCCAACATCAAGAATGCCGTGCTGCTCAGCAGTCAGTTCTGGAACGACCACGGCGAAGAACTCCAGCAGCGCTTTACCGCGTGGGCGGCCAAATAAAAGCCTCGGACACCAGGCCGGAGATTGCCGACGATGAGCGCTGATGCCGCCTGGCCGAGCTCCGCGCCCGCTGCCGGCGCGCTCGCAGAACCGTCAGACGGGGCCGGCGAGCGGCGGCGTCTGAAGCGGGCGCTGCGGCGCGCGGAAATGCGCAAGAAGGCATCGGCGTTGGCGCTGATTGCTCCCTTGGGTTTGTTCCTGCTCGTGGTGTTCGTCATTCCCATTGCGGCGCTGCTGCAACGCGCGGTAGCCAATCCAGAGGTCGTCAACGCCTTGCCGCATACCGTAGCCGCACTGTCGGCGTGGGATCGAAAGGCGCTGCCGCCCGAAACGGCTTACGCCGCGCTTGCCGCCGACCTGGCCGAGACGCACCGGAACATTGCCGTCGGTGACCTGGCCCGCCGGTTGAACAACGAAATCAGCGGTTTTCGCTCGCTCATCATCAAAACGGCGCGCGCCATGCCGGTCGATGGCGCTTCTCGTCAGGCGCTGCTGGCCATCGACGCGCGCTGGGGTGAACTGCGCTACTGGCAGGCAATCGCCAAAAACGGCAGCCGCATCACGCAGTCCTATTTGCTGGCTTCTCTCGACATGAAGCAGGATGGCATGGGCCGCATCCGCAAGGCCGAACCGGACGCCGCGATCTACCTCGACATCTTTGGCCGCACCTTGTGGATTGGCGTGCTGACCACCGGCATCGCGCTGCTGATCGCGTTCCCGCTGGCCTACTGGGCTTCGACCCTGCCGGCGCGCCGCGCCAACCTGGTCATGATCTGCGTGCTGATTCCATTCTGGACTTCGGTGCTGGTGCGGATCGCTGCGTGGATCGTGCTGCTGCAACAGTCGGGCCTGGTCAACGCCGCGTTGCTGGGGCTCGGCGCCGTGAAAACACCGCCGGAGCTGCTGTTCAACCGCACCGGGGTCATCATCTCCATGGTTCATATCCTGCTGCCATTCATGATTTTGCCGCTGTACAGCGTGATGAAAGGCATTGCGCCGACTTACCAGCGCGCCGCCATTTCGCTGGGCAGCCATCCATTCGCGGCGTTCTGGCGCGTTTACCTGCCGCAAACTTACGCCGGCATCGCCGCCGGCGCGCTGCTGGTGTTCATCACGGCCATCGGCTACTACATTACGCCGGCATTGCTTGGCGGCCCTGGCGATCAATTGGTCAGCTATTACATTGCCTATTTCACCAACCAGATCATCAATTGGGGCATGGCCTGTGCGCTCGGCGCGCTGCTGCTGACCGCGACGCTGATGCTGTATGCGGTGTACCAGCGTATCACCAGAACCCATCCAGGCACTACGGTGAAATGACCATGATGCGCGGCCTGCTGCACACCTTCGCGCCCCATACCTCGCTGGCCGAGCGCGTCTGGTACTACGCCTTGCGCGGATTCTGCGCGCTGGTACTGTTCTACCTGGTGCTGCCGATCCTGGCGATCGTGCCGCTGTCGTTCAGCCAGAGCACCTTTCTCGCTTACCCGATTCCGGGCTTTTCGCTGCGCTGGTACCAGAATCTCTTTGAAGCCGACGAATGGTTGCGCGCTGCCAGGAACAGCTTCATCGTCGCTCCGTCCGCCACGTTGATCGCCACCGTCCTCGGGACGCTGGCCGCCAGCGGTCTCCACAAGGCCGAGTTCCGGGGCAAAGGGCTGCTGATGGCGGTACTGATTTCCCCGATGGTGGCGCCGGTGATCGTGGTCGGCGTGGGCATGTACCTGTTTTTCGCGCCGCTGGGGCTGTCCGACAGCTATACCGCGCTGATCCTGGCCCATGCCGCGCTGGGCGCGCCTTTCGTGGTAACCACGGTACTGGCCACGTTGCAAGGCTTCAACCACAACCTGGTGCGCGCCAGCCTGAGCTTGGGCGCAGGCCGGCTGCAAACGTTTTTCCGGGTCACGTTGCCGCTGATTGCGCCGGGCGTGATCTCGGGCGCCCTGTTCGCCTTCGCCACTTCGTTCGACGAAGTCGTGGTCACGCTGTTCCTGGCCGGCGCTGAACAGGTCACCCTGCCGCGCCAGATGTTTACCGGCATTCGGGAAAACATCACGCCCACGATTGCCGCGCTTGCCACCATCCTGATCATTTTTTCGACTGCCTTGTTATTGGTTCTGGAGTGGTTGCGCGGACGGGCCGCCCGGCGCAGCGGCGGCTTCCATCAGCCGTCCAGCAACACTGACCAGACTTGAGCAACGGCCCTGTCAGTCGATGCGGACCAGGCTCTTACTGGCACCCCTTTCAAGGTCTTTGCCCCCATTCTCGTAAGCTTCCTCGGTTTGAACAACTGAAGGAAGTTGAATGGTCTGGCAAGCAGTGCTCGAGCGCGTGGAGCAACAAATGCCCGCGGCGGTGATGACGCGCCTGGCGCTGGAGCAGGCGCTGCCCGCAAGCTGGCTCGACCAAGTATTCGAGCAGCACCGCCAGCGCCAGTACTCGCGCGAGTTGCTGTTTTCCGCCGTGGTGGAACTCATGACGCTGGTCACCCTCGGGCTGCGGCCATCGCTGCACGCGGCTGCTCGCAAGTTCGACGAGCGGCTGCCGGTATCGCTGACCGCGCTCTATGACAAAGTCAATCGCTGCGAGCCAGCCCTGTTGCGCGCACTGGTAACCCTGCGCCGAACGCCGCGCCAAGGTAAACTGCGCCGCCCATGAAGCTGCTGCTCGACTTTCTGCCCATTTTGCTGTCTTTCGTCACCTACAAGTGGCAAGACATCTATATCGCCACGGCGGTGCTGATGGTGAGCACATGCGTGCAGATGGCTGTGATGTACGCCATCGACAAAAAGCTGACGGCCATGCACAAGGCGACGCTGGCTCTGATCCTGGTCTTTGGCGCGCTCACCCTGGCCTTGCACGACGAGCGCCTTATCAAATGGAAGCCCACCGCGCTCTACGCCGCCATGGCGCTGACGCTGGCGGTGGCGCTGTGGGGCTACCGCAAGAATTTTTTGCAGATCATGCTGGGCAGCCAGCTCACCCTGCCGGACTGGGTGTGGCGCCGGCTGACGGCGGCCTGGGTGCTGTACTGCATCTTCATCGCAGCCCTCAACGGCTACGTGGCGGCGTTCTGGTCCACCGACGCCTGGATGAACTTCAAGCTGTGGGGCTACGTGTTCCCGGTCGTTTTCATCATCGGCCAGGGCATCTACGTGGCGCGCCACCTGCAGGAGTTGCCCGATCCGCAAGTTCCCGGAAATTCCCCACATGAGTGATCTGGCAAAACAGATGGCCGATTGCCTGCGCCGGCAATTGCAGCCCACCGCGCTGGAGGTGCTGGACGAAAGCTGGCGGCACCAGGGCCACGCGGGCGCCAACGGCACGGGTTACGGCACGCACTTCCGGGTGCGCATCGCCTCGCCGCTGCTGGCCGGCAAGCGCCGCGTGGAGCAGCATCGACTTGTGTATGATGCGCTGCGCGACTTCATAGCTCAGGGCGTTCATGCCCTGGCTATCGAAGTCCACGCGGAAAATCCCGCCGGATGAAGGCCGGCACTTCTTCACTCTTCCTGAAAACCATCCATGAAAAAACAGACTCTGGCCGCCGCCGCGGCCCTGCTGGCTGCAGCGCTGGCTCTGCCCGCCGTGGCGCAGAACGTGGCCGTCGTCAACGGCAAGCCCGTGCCCAAGGCGCGCCTGGACACGCTGCAAGCGCAGGTCAAGCAGCAGGCCGAGCGCACGGGCCGCCCCGTGCCGCCCGAAGTGGAACAGCAGTTGCGCGATGAAATCATCACGCGCGAGGTGCTCGCGCAGGAAGCCGAGCGCCGCGGCCTGGAAGGCACGCCCGACTTCCGCGTCAAGATGGAATTGATGCGCCAAAACGTGCTGATCGGCGAGCTGTTCGCCGACTACCAGAAGAACAACCCCGTCACCGACGCCGATACCAAGGCCGAGTACGACCGCCTGGTCGCCAGCCACACGCCGCCGCCCGGCGCCAAGGAATACAAGGCGCGCCACATCCTGGTCGAGAAGGAAGACGACGCCAAGGCCATCATCGCCCAGCTCAAGAAGGACCCGAAGAAATTCGACGACATCGCCAAGAAGCAGTCCAAGGACCCAGGCTCCGGCAAGCAGGGGGGCGACTTGGGTTGGGCCAACCCGTCCGGCTACGTGCCCGAGTTTGCCGAGGCGCTGAAAAAGCTGGGCAAGGGCCAGATGACCGACGCGCCGGTCAAGTCGCAGTTCGGCTGGCACATCATCCGCGTGGATGACGTCCGCGACGCCAAGGCGCCCGAGCCGCCCGCGTTTGAATCGGTCAAGCCGCAGATCGAACAGCAGCTGCAGCAGCAAAAACTGGCCAAGTTTCAGGAAGAACTGCGCGCCAAGGCCAAGATCGAGTAAGAGCCTGTTTACAATCTCAGCGGGCCCGCTGAGATCATAAACAGGCTCTAAGGCAGCGGCCAGCGCTGCCTGGCCCCAAGGCCGCCACTCGCACACGGGCGGCTTTTTTCTGGCGCGCCCGGCATAGGCGCAATCCTATCCTGCGGGCGCAAGTCCCGCCGTAAGCTGACCGCAGCGAACGAGGCGAAACGCAACTGCATGAGGGCAACCGAGTGTGGGAAGGAAAGCCTTGTCGCGTCTGGCTTGCGCTGAACAGGAACCTGCCGACTACTGGCGATTGGAAAAGGGCGCGAACGAAGCGGCGAGACAATTTGATGATTTCACTCCGGCCGCGAAAACAAATGACGGCAAGAGCGTAGCCGCGGTGGCCAGGCGAGCCGGATTCTCAAGAGCCGGCAAAAGGCGCCATTATTTTTCCATTCAATTCCGCGCAGCAGCGGATACGGATCATCCTAGAAACGGCAGTTGAACGCGCTCGCCAGTGCCGTGATTGGCGTGCCAGGCAAGGCGCGAGGACGCAGCGGGCTACTGCCCGCAAGGGTGAGCGCTGCGGCTCCAAAGGCGCCTGCGCGCCTTTGGACAGCGCGAACAGGCCCAGCCTCTGGCTGGGCCGCGCCCTGCAA
>WRJY01000270.1 GCA_009778355.1 Desulfovibrionaceae bacterium
GGGCATCCGCGAAATCGAATTCACCGTGCAACTGCTGCAAGTGGTGCGCGGCGGCCAGTTCCCCGAACTGCGCACCCGCCCCACGCTGGAGGCGCTGCGGCGCGTGGCGCGCGCCGGCCTGATGCCGCAAGCCAGCGCCGACGCGCTGGCCCGCGCCTACGTGTTTCTGCGCCGGGTCGAGCACCGCATCCAGTACCTGGACGACCAGCAGACCCACATCCTGCCCACGCGCGACGACGACCTGGACTGGATCGCCCGCACCCTGGGCTACAGCGGCGCCTGCCCGTTCCTGGCCGATCTGGACGCGCACCGCGAATTCGTGGCGCAGGAGTTCGACCGCCTGCTGGGCGGCGACGCACCCTGCAAGGGCTGTCGCAAGGACCGCGCCACCGCCGCCGCCCGCGCCGCGCCGCCCGCCATCGACAGCGTGCTGGCCCTGCTGCCCGGGCCGGTGCGCGACCACTTGCAGCAATGGAGCCGGCATCCGCGCGTGCAGACGCTGCGCGAACAGGCGCGCGCCCGCCTGCTGCGCCTGATGCAGCGCACCGCCCAGTGGCTGCACGAAGGCCGCATTGACGACACCGCCGCGCTGCGCTTCATCGACTGGGTCACCCCGCTGCTGCGGCGCGAAAGTTACATCGCCCTGCTGCTGGAGCAGCCCCCCGTGCACGAGCGGCTGCTCACAGTGCTGGGCGCGGCGCGCTGGCCGGCCCGCTACCTGCTGCAACACCCCGGCGTCATCGACGAACTGGCCGACCCCGACATGCTGAGCGAACGCTTCGACGCCGCCACGTTCGAGCGCGAGCTGCAAGATCGCCACGCCGTCCTGCGCCGCTCCGGCGAGGACGACGAGGAAAACCTGCTCAACCTGCTGCGCCGCGCCCACCATGCCGAGGTGTTTCGCACCCTGGTGCGCGACGTGACTGGCCGTCTCACCGTCGAGCAGGTGGCTGACGATCTGTCGGCGCTGGCCGACGCCATCCTGCGCCTGACCGCGCGCTGGTGCTGGCAGCGCCTGCGCGGCAAGCACCGCGAACAGCCGCGCCTGGGCTTCATCGCCTACGGCAAACTCGGCGGCAAGGAACTGGGCTACGGCAGCGACCTGGACATCGTCTTCGTTTTCGACGACGACGACGAATGCGCCCCCGTCATCTACGGCGCGCTGGCACGCAAGCTGATTCACTGGCTCACCGTCAAGACCGGCGAAGGCGACCTGTTCGAGACCGACACCGCCCTGCGCCCCAACGGCAACTCCGGCCTGCTGGTCACCAGCATCGACGCCTACGCCGACTACCAGCAAAACCGCGGCAGCAACACCGCCTGGACCTGGGAACACCAGGCCATGACGCGGGCAAGAATCATTACCCCCACGCTCCCCAAACCGGAACAGGCGCTTGAGGCCGCGCCTGCTCCCCTCTTCCCAACCCCTCTCCCGCAAAGGGAGAGGGACAGTGACTCCCTCCCCCACTGGGGGAGGGCTGGGGTGAGGGCCAGCGGCGATTCCACCGGCGCGGCTGCCGGCCCCCATCCCAACCTTCCCCCAGAGGGGGAAGGAGAAAAGCAAGACGACGAATCAACCGCCAGCGCCGCCCTCATCGCCCGCTTCGACGCCGTGCGCCACGCCGTCATCACGGCCCCGCGCGAGCAGACCGCGCTGAAGACCGAAATCATCGCCATGCGCGAACGCATGCGCGCCGCCGACCACCCCGTCACGGCGGACGCATTCGACATCAAGCACAGCCCCGGCGGCATGGTCGATGCCGAATTCGTCACCCAGTTTCTGGTGCTCGCCCACAGCGGCCAGCACCCCGAACTCGAACCCAACCTGGGCAACATCGCCCTGCTGCGCCGCGCCGAAGAAGCCGGCCTGCTGCCCCCGGGCGTAGGCCAGCAAGCCGGCGACGCCTACCGCAGCCTGCGCCGCCTTCAACACATGGCGCGCCTGAACGAACAACCCGCCCAAGCCCCCCCAGCCGCCGTGGCCGCCGAACGCGACGCCATCCTGGCGCTGTGGCGGGCAGTGTTCGGCGACGCGGCCTGATCGGTTTTCATGTTCAATTCCGGTACTTCGCCCATTTGGCGTGGATGGCCTCGGTGATCGACAGGGCGCGCGGCCCGGCGCACAAGGTAAACCGCTCGCCCGCCTGCAACGCGCCGGGCTGCTCCACCGCCAGGTAAAAGCCGCAGCGCGCCTCGCGCACCATCAGCTTGGCGGCTTGGGCGAAACCCATCACGGCATTGAACTTGTAGCACGGCTGGCGCGGCGCGGTCACGCGCAACACGCAGCCGGCAAAATGCAACGTGTCGCCCACCCACACGTCGCGCTCCAGCAATCCCTCGATGGCCAGGTTCTCGCCCATGAAGCCGGGCGATAGCGCCATCTCCGGCTGCGGCGCGCCGTGCGCCTGCCGCTGCGCGCGCCAGAATGCCGCGTGCTCGACCGGGTAGGCGTACACCGCCTTGTCCAGGCCGCCGTGCACGCTCAAATCCGTCTGCTCGTCGCCAGCCAGGCCGAGCCGGCCAACGGTGACGGGGCCATCGACCGGCCGCTTGACGATGGCCGAGCGCACGACGACGCTGGCCCCGGTGGCCAGTGGCTGCGCGCGGCCCACGCAGATGTGGCGCAACCGGGCTTGAAGCTCGAATTTCATTCAAACGACAGAGGAACGCACTCAGGCAATGATAAGGAGAGAAATCGAGCGGATAGTTCCCTAAAATCGCCGGTATGATTTTCGACTCTGCACAGGCGCTGCGTTTGGCCCGCGAGACGCTGGACATCGAGGCCGCCGCGGTGCTGCGCCTGAAGGATCGGCTGGACGAAGGCTTTGCCCGCGCGGTGGCGCTGCTGCTGGCCTGCGGCGGGCGCGTGGTGGTCATGGGCATGGGCAAGAGCGGCCACGTGGGCCGCAAGATCGCCGCCACGCTGGCGTCCACCGGCACGCCGGCCATGTTCGTGCACCCAGCCGAGGCCAGCCACGGCGACTTGGGCATGATCCAGCCGCAGGACGCGGTACTGGCCATTTCCAACAGCGGCGAAAGTGCGGAGCTGACCGCCATCCTGCCGCTGGTCAAGCGCTTGGGCGCGCCGCTGGTGGCGATTACCGGCAGCGCCGCGTCCACGCTGGCGCGCTACGCCGATGTGGCGCTGGACAGCAGCGTCGAAAAGGAAGCCTGCCCGCTCAACCTGGCGCCCACGGCCAGCACCACGGCGCAACTGGCGCTGGGCGACGCGCTGGCGGTGGCGCTGCTGGACGCGCGCGGCTTTCGCGCCGAGGATTTCGCCCGCTCGCACCCCGGCGGCGCGCTGGGGCGGCGTCTGCTCACGCGCGTGGCCGACGTCATGCGCAGCGGCGCGGCGGTGCCGCGCGTCGGCCCCGAGGCCGGCTTCAGCGAGTTGATGCGCGAAGTCACGCGCAAGGGCCTGGGCGCGGCCGCGGTGGCGCAAGGCGATGGCGGCGTGCTGGGCATCTTCACCGACGGCGATCTGCGCCGCCTGGTCGAGACCGGGCGCGATCTGCGCGCGCTGACGGCGATCGAGGTGATGCACCCCAATCCGCGCACCATCGGCGATGGCGCGCTGGCCGCCGAGGCCGCCGAGTTGATGGAGCAGCACCGCATCACCGTGCTGCTGGTGCTCGATGCCGGCGGGCGGCTGATCGGCGCCGTCAGCAGCAACGACCTGATGCGCGCGAAGGTCATATGAAGAACCCGGCTCCGGCTCCAACACTGGCCTGGCCACCCGAGCTGCTGCTGCGCGCGCAGGGCGTGCGGGTGGCGTTTTTCGATGTCGATGGCGTTCTCACCGATGGCGGGCTGTACTTCGGCGCGGAGGGCGAGACGCTCAAACGCTTTCACACGCTGGACGGGCACGGCCTGAAGCTGCTGGCGCAGGCAGGCATCGAACCCTGCGTGATTTCGGGGCGCGATTCGGCGCCGCTGCGCGCGCGTATGCAGGCGCTGGGCATCCGGCGTCTGCGCCTGGGCACCGAGGACAAGCGCCCGGCAGCCCAGGCGCTGCTGGCCGAACTGGGGCTGGACTGGGCGCAGGCGGCGGCCATCGGCGACGACTGGCCCGACCTGCCGGTGCTGCGCCGCGCCGCCTTTGCCTGCGCGCCGCCGCAAGCCCATGCCGAGGTGCGCGCCATCGCCCACCACGTCACCGCCGCTGGCGCGGGTGAAGGCGCGGCGCGCGAGTTCTGCGACCTGCTGCTCGCCGCCAATGGCCATTACCGCCGCCTGTTCGACGCCCAGTGCGGCGACGCGCCGGAGGCCGCCGCGTGATCGACCGCCAGCGTCTGCTGCGCTACGGCAGAGACCAGTTCTCGGCTTGGCTGCCGGCGCTGATGACGCTGCTGTTCGCGCTCGGCACCTGGTGGCTGGTGCGCAGCGCGCCCAGAATCGTTGACGGCGCCAGCCAGGCGCCCGCGTCGCCAGACCCCGATTACTTCATGCGCGACTTCTCGGTGCGCGTCTTCAATCCCGATGGCCAGCTCCAGGCCGAACTCAAGGGCGGCAAGGGCCTGCACTTTCCGGTCGACGACATACTGGAAGTGACGCAGCCGCGCATGCGCTCGTTCGACGAACAGGGCCGCCTCACGACCGGCGCCGCCCGGCGCGGCGTGTCCAACGCCGACGCCTCCGACATCAAGCTCTACGGCGATGCCCGCGTGGTGCGCCTGCCGGTTGCCAAGGCAGATGGCGCCGTGACCCCGCAGTTGGAGTTTCGCGGCGAATTCCTGCACGCCTTCGTCAAGGACAAGCGCGTCAGCTCCGACCAGCCGGTGGAGCTGTGGCGCGGCAGCGACGTGGTCACCGGCGACGTGTTCGACTACGACGACAAAAGCGGCGTGGCCAACCTGCGGGGACGGGTGCGCGGCACGATCCAGCCCACGCCCAGCACGCAGCAACAGAGCCCGCGCAAACGCCCGCAAGCCAGCGCATCACGCTCAGTGAAAGCCCATCCAGCCCAGGCAAAGAAACGCCGTTGAAACGGACGTTGGTCTCGATGAGCGCCAAAATGAAAAAGACTCCCGATCCGGAGCCTTTTCCCGCACGCTGGCCCGGCAAACCCGGGCCGTCATTCCATCAATAGCCGTCGTCGTCGCCGCGGCCACCGCCGTCGCGCCGGCCACCACCGTAGCCACCGCCGTCGCGCCGGCCACCGCCGCCGCGCGGGCCCGTGCCGTAAGGGCTGCGGAAGTTGCCATCGCTGCCGCCGCCTTCGCGCCGGCCACCGTAGCCGCCGCCACCACCACCACCACCGTAGCCGCCAGCGCGGGGCGGACGCGGCTCCATCGGGCGCGCTTCGTTGACAACCACATTGCGACCACCAAGCGGCTGGCCGTTCATGCCCTGAATGGCAGCCTGCGCGTCGGCATCGCTGCCCATTTCGACAAAGCCGAAACCCTTGGAGCGGCCAGTGTCGCGCTCCATCATGACCTTGGCGCTGGTGACAGCGCCGAACTGACCAAAGGCTTGCGCCAGATCCCCGTCGCGCACCGAGTAAGGCAGGTTGCCGACGTAAAGCTTGTTACCCATTGGATGGGACTCCTGAAAGACAAAAGAAAGAAGCGATGGAGTCCCGCAAACGCCTTTGGGCAGCCCTGTGTTCGGGCCAGAAAGGGCAACTGACTGCATTCACCGCAAAATCGCAAGGTGTACCGCACGCTCGCCTTTCGGATTGTACGCGCCGGATTGATAAAAACAAACGCCCGCAGCGTCCCATTCACATATTGTTGCAAATGCTGCGGTTTTTGGTCAAGCCTTGGGCAGCGTCACGCCCACCTGCCCCTGGTACTTGCCGCCGCGATCCTTGTAGCTGGTCTGGCAGACATCGTCGGGGTCGCTCTCGAAGAACAGCACTTGGGCACAACCCTCGCCAGCGTAAATTTTGGCCGGCAATGGCGTGGTGTTGCTGAATTCCAACGTCACGTAGCCTTCCCACTCGGGCTCGAAGGGCGTGACGTTGACGATGATGCCGCAGCGCGCGTAAGTGCTTTTGCCCAGGCAGATGGTGAGCACGTTGCGCGGAATGCGGAAATACTCCACGGTGCGCGCCAGCGCGAAGCTGTTGGGCGGGATGATGCACACGTCGCCGTGAAAATCGACGAAGCTCTTCTGGTCGAAGTTCTTCGGGTCCACCACCGTGGAGTGAATGTTGGTGAAAACCTTGAATTCGGGCGCGCAGCGGATGTCGTAGCCGTAGCTCGACGTGCCGTAGCTGACGATTTTCCTGCCCTGGCTTTCGCGCACCTGGCCGGGCTCGAAAGGTTCGATCATGCCGTGCTGCTCGGCCATGCGGCGGATCCAGCGGTCGCTCTTGATGCTCATGGTTGAAGTCGTTCGCGCCTGTCCGATGAGCGCAAGGCCCTATTTTGCTCGAGAAATGATGCTTACCGAGGCAGGTGCGCGCGCACGCCCTCCACCAGCCAGTCCATGCCCAGAATCTGCTCGTCGCTCAATGCCTGGCCCCTGGCGACGCGCAGCACGCCGGCGCTGTCGCTGACCGGGCCGCCAAACGGCTGCAAGCGGCCAGTAGCCAGGTCGCGCTGCCGCGCCAGCACTTCGCTGCGCACGGCTTGGGGCACTTTGGGGCCGAAGGCTTCGACGCGCACCATGCCTTCCTTCACGCCGCCCCACAGGTTGCCGCTGGCCCAGGTGCCGTCCAGAACTTGCCTGACGCGGCGGGTGTAGTAGTCGCCCCACTGGTGGGTAACGGCAGCGATCTGCGCACGCGGCGCCACACTGCGCATGTCGCAGTGATAGGCCACGGCCAGCGCGCCGCGCTCCTCGGCGGCGGCCATGACGGCGGTCGATCCGGTGTGGAAGGCCAGCACGTCGGCGCCTTGGTTCAACAAGGTCATGGCGGCTTCGCGCTCGCGCGCCGGGTCGAACCATTCGTTCAGCCAAAGCACCCGCACCTCGGCCCGGGGGTTGACGCTGCGCATGCCCAGCGTGAAGGCGTTGATGCCTTGCAGCACCTCGGGAATCGGAAAGCCCGCCACGTAACCGGCCTGGTTGCTGCGCGTCATGCGGCCTGCGGCGACGCCGGCCAGGTAGCGGCCCTCGTAATAGCGCGCGTTGGCCGTGGCCACGTTGGGCATCTGCTTGATGCCGGTGATGGACTCGAACTTGACTTGGGGAAAATCGCGCGCCACCTTCAGCGTCGGTTCCATGTAGCCAAAGCTGGGGGTGAAGATGATCTGGTTGCCCTGCCGCGCCAGATCGCGGATCACGCGCTCGGCGTCGGCGCCTTCGGGTACGTTCTCGACGTAAGTGGTCCGCACCCGGTTGCCCAGCGCCTGCTGGGCCGCGCGGCGGCCCTGATCGTGCTGCTGCGTCCAGCCGGCATCGGTAAGGGGCGTGACGTACACCCAGGCAGCCTTGACGGGCAGGGGCGGTTGGGCGAAAGCGGGTAAGGACAAGCAGGCCGCCGCGAGCGCGGCAGCGAGGTTTTTGTACATGGTGTGCCTCTACATGGCCCCAACAAACACAACACGCGGCACCCTGGAGCGGAGGGTGCCGCGCGAATGGTGATTGTCCCACGGCGCCAGCCGGGCCGTAGGCACAGGGTTTTCAAAAGCGAGGGCAACGCCAGTCGGGCTGTCCGGCAGGCGCCGCCGCAACGGTTGCGGGCGCGCCGTCTACTTGTTGTCCCCGCCCGGCACCTTGCCTTCCACGCCCTTGACGTAGAAGTTGATACGGCCCAGGAACCCGTCGTCGGCCACGGCGCCGCTGGGCAGCACTTCGTTGCCGGCGTTGTCGGCGATCGGGCCTTTCCATATCTGGTAGGCGCCCGCCTGCAGGCCGGCTTTGACTTCCGCCAGCTTGGCCCTGGCCTGATCGGGCACGTCGGCGGCCAGCGATACCAGGTCGATCGCGCCTTCCTTCACGCCCCACCAAGCCCGCCCGCCGGTCCACTTGCCGTCCAGCGCATCGCCCACGGTCTTGATGTAGTAGGGCGCCCAGTTGATGACCGCCGACCCCAGATGCGCCCTGGGGCCGTAGGCCGTCATGTCGCTGTCCCAGCCGAAGCCGCGCTTGCCCATTTTTTCGGCGGTTTGCAGCACGGCGGAAGAATCGGTGTTCTGCATCAAAACGTCGGCGCCGCCGTTGATGAGGGCCGTGGCGGCCTCGGTCTCCTTGGGCGGATTGAACCACTCGCCGACCCACACGACCCTGGTTCTGATGCCGGGGTTGACGCTCTGCGCGCCCAGCGTGAAGCTGTCGATGTTGCGAATCACCTCGGGGATCGGCACCGAGGCCACCACGCCCAGCGTGCCCGTCTTGGTCATGGCGCCGGCAATCACGCCGGCCATGTAGGCGCCTTCGTAGGTGCGGCTGTCGTAAGTGGCCATGTTCTCGGCGGTCTTGTAGCCGGTGGCGTGCTCGAACTTCACGTCCCCGTGGTCGGCGGCCACCTTGAGCATCGGCTCCATGTAGCCGAAGGTGGTGCCGAAAATCAGCTTGTTGCCCTGGCTGGCCATGTCGCGCAGCACGCGCTCGGCGTCGGCGCCCTCGGGCACGCTCTCGACGAAGCTGGTCTGCACGCGGTCGCCGAATTCCTTTTCCACCGCCTTGCGCGCGCTGTCGTGCGCAAAGCTCCAGCCGCCATCGCCCACCGGTCCGACATAGGCAAACGCCACTTTCAGCGGCTCGGGCCTGGCCGGCGCGGACGCCGCCGCCTCGGGCGCGGGCGGCGCGGCGGCGGCGGGCGCGGGGTCTTCTTTCTTGCCGCAGGCCAGCAGCGCGCTGGCAGCCGCGGCCAGCGCAGCGAGTTTCAACATCGAGCGCTTGCGGGCATCGAACATGGACATGACCTTTCTGAAAAACTGTGAATGCCGTTTCGCCCGAGATTGTCCACCCGGGCGGACAATCAGTTTTTTACCTTGGAGACATCATCATGCGACTTCTGCACACCATGCTGCGCGTCGGCGACTTGCAGCGTTCGATCGACTTTTACACCCGCGTGCTGGGCATGACCCTGCTGCGCACCAGCGAGAACCCGGAATACAGGTACAGCCTGGCCTTCGTCGGCTACGGCCACGGCAACCCCGATCAGGCCGAAATCGAGTTGACCTACAACTGGGGGGCCGACCGCTACGACCTGGGCACCGCCTACGGCCACATCGCCCTGGGCGTGCCTGACGTTCGCGCCGCCTGCGAAAAAATCCGCGCCGCCGGCGGCAACGTCACGCGCGAGCCCGGTCCGGTCAAGGGCGGCGTCACCGTGATCGCCTTCGTCACCGACCCGGACGGCTACAAGATCGAACTGATCGAGCGCAAGGACGACGCCGGCGCGGGGCTGGGCCTACGCTGAGCAGCGCCTGGCATCCACTGCCTTGCGGGCGTCATGAAAATAGTGTAAACAGACGCTGGCCCGCCGTGTCCATTGACCTGCGAAAGTCGCGCCCCCATGAACGCCTTTTCCGCACCCCTGTCCCCCCGCCCGCTTGGCGCTTGCCTGCCCGCCGTTTTTCCCATCGGCCTGGGCTGCATGGGCATGAGCGAGTTCTACGGGCCGTCGGACGATGCCCAATCGCTCGCCACGCTGGCCGATGCGCTGGAATCGGGCGTGCAGTTGTTCGATACCGCCGACACCTACGGGCTTGGCGCCAACGAGCAATTGCTGGGCCGCTTCATCGCCCAGGGCGGCCCTGAGCGCCGCTCGCGCATGGCGCTGGCGACCAAGTTTGGCATCGTCCGCGCGGACGGCGCGTATGAACGCCGCATCGACAACTCGCCCGCCTACATCCGCGCCGCCTGCGATGCCTCGCTGCGACGTTTGGGCGTCGAGCAAATCGACCTGTATTACTGCCATCGGCGCGACCCCGCCGTGCCCATCGAGGACGTGACGGGCGCAATGGCCGAATTGGTCGCCGCCGGCAAAGTGCGCGCGCTGGGCCTGTC
>WRJY01000271.1 GCA_009778355.1 Desulfovibrionaceae bacterium
AGCATCCGGCTGGCCGACAACCGCCGCCTGGCCGTGGCCGCGCCGGCCTACCTGGCGCGGCGCGGCACGCCGCGCCACCCGCGCGATCTGCTCCAGCACGACTGCCTGGCGCTGTCCAGCGACGCCTCGCAAACGCGCGGCTGGGCCTTTACCGACGAGCAGGGGCAAGTGCAGTATCTGCGCCCCTCCGGCCCGCTGGACTGCTCCGACGGCCAGGTGCTGCACGACTGGTGCCTGGCCGGGCACGGCATCGCTTGGCGCAGCACTTGGGAAGTGGAGTCCGAAATCGCCGCCGGCCTGCTGACGCCGGTGTTGGAGGCGTTCGCCGCGCCGCCCAACGGCGTTTACGCCATCTTGCCGCACGCCAGCCGGCACGCGCCGCTGCGCGTGCGGCTGTGGGTGGATTTCCTCAGAACCCGCTTCGGCGACCCGGCATTCTGGAGCAGGTAAAAAATCGCCACATGACCGAAGCCCTGCTCGCCTATGTGCACATCAGCGCCGTTCTGGGCTGGGTGGTGTTCGCCTCCAGCCAGGCCGCGCTGTGCCGCCCGGACTGGTTCAACGCCGCCGTGCTGCGCCGCCTGCGCCGCCTGGACGCCATTTTGTGGACGGCAACGGCGCTGCTGCTGCTGACCGGGCTGGCGCGTACCGTCTGGGGCGCCAGGGGCGCTGCCTGGTACTGGAGCAACAGCTTGCTGCATCTCAAGCTCACGCTGTTCGTCGCGGTCATCGCCCTCATGGCCGGCCCCACGCGCCGCCTCGCCCGCTGGCAGGCGGCGCTGGATGCGGGCGGCGCGCTGCCCGGCACCGGCGACATCCGCGCCCTGCGCTGGCGCGTGATGCTCACCACCCACCTGGTGGCTTTGATCCCGCTGGCCGCCGTGTTTCTGGCGCGCGGCTACGGCCACTGATACGGCTTTGGCTTACGAAAGGCCGGACCTGCGGGGCAGCCGTGGCCGGATCTGCGCCGGCCACTGGCTGCTTCCCCCGCCCGGAGAGAGCGGGGGAAGCCGCGTCAGCGGCTCAAGGAGACGTTATTTATTGACGCACTTCTTCATGAACGCCTTGCGCTCGGCGCCCTTGAGTTTTTTGGTTTTGGCCTCGGCGCTACAGGTTTTCTTCTTGTTGTGCCGGGCGGCGGAATTCGCGCCCATGCATTGCTTGATGAACGCCTTGCGCTCGGCGCCCTGCCTGTCGCCGGCTTTCTTGGCGCAGGCGGCGCGCTGGCTGTGCGTGGAATTCGGGTTCTGGCTGGCCGCGTGCGCCGCGCCGAAACTCAGGCAAACGCCGATGGCGATGGCGGAAAGAAGTTTGTTGTTCATGATGGTGCGCCGGTTGTCAAAAAATCAGGCTCAGGCGGGCTTGGCGGCGGACAGGCATTCTTTCATGAAGGTCTTGCGCTCGGCGCCCTTCAGGTTCTTGGCCTTGGCGTCGGCGTTACAGGTTTTCATTTTCTCGCGCTGGGTCGGGGCCGCGGCGGGAGCAGGGGCGTCGGCGGTGTGCTTGGAGGACAGGCATTCCTTCATGAAAGCCTTGCGCTCGTCGCCTTTGAGTTGCTTGGCCTTGGCGTCGGCGTTGCAGGTTTTCATCTTCTGCTGCTGGGGCGTCAGGGGCTTGTCGGCCGCGTGCGCGGCGCCGAAGCTCAGGCAAAGGCCAATGGCCAGGGCGGAGAGGAGTTTGTTCATGGCGTGTCGTCTTTCAGAAAAGTGGGTGGTGGTGAAAGCCCATGCTCGGGGCCTGTCATGCAACGGTTGACCCGCACCGGCGGATGACCGCGCAAACCCTGACCCGCCCGCGCCCCGGTAAAATTTCACGATGCCATTGGTCAAACAGGAGTTGCTCGCGGCGCTCGCGGGTACGCTCGAATCTTTTTCGCCCGGCGCTGGCGGCAAGGCCGCGTTCGAATCGCCCAAGGTCGCCGCGCACGGCGATCTGGCCTGCACCGCCGCCATGCAACTGGCCAAACCCTTGAAGGCCAACCCGCGCCAGTTGGGCGAGCGGATCAAGGCCGCGCTGGAGGCCGCGCCCGCGTTTCAGCGCTGGGTCGATGCGATCAATATCGCCGGCCCCGGTTTTTTGAACATCCGCCTGAAAGCCGCCGCCAAGCAGCAGGTGGTGCGCGAGGTGTTGGAGCAGAAGGCGCGCTATGGCAGCCTGCCCGATCGCGGCGAGAAGATGATGGTCGAGTTCGTCAGCGCCAACCCCACTGGCCCGCTGCACGTGGGCCATGGCCGCCAGGCAGCGCTGGGTGACGCGCTGTGCAACTTGTTCGCTACCCAGGGCTGGCGGGTGCACCGCGAGTTTTATTACAACGACGCGGGCGTGCAGATCGAGACGCTGGCCAAAAGCGCGCAACTGCGTGCCCAGGGCTTCAAGCCCGGCGATGCCTGCTGGCCCGACGACCCCGAAAACCCCGAGTCGAAGAGTTTCTACAACGGCGAGTACATCCAGGACATCGCCGACGCCTTCCTGGCCGGGCAGACCGTCAAGGCGGGCGACCGCGAATTCACGGCCAATGGCGATGCCGGCGACCGGGACAATATTCGCCAGTTCGCCGTCGCCTGCCTGCGCAACGAGCAGGACAAGGACTTGCAGGCGTTTGGCCTGAAGTTCGACGAGTACTACCTGGAATCCAGCCTCTACGCCAGCGGCCGCGTCGAGGCCGCCGTGCAGCGCCTGATCGCCAACGGCAAGACGTTCGAGCAGGACGGCGCGCTGTGGCTGCGCACCACCAGCTATGGTGACGACAAGGACCGCGTGATGCGCAAGTCCGGCGGCGGCTACACCTACTTCGTGCCCGACGTGGCCTACCACATCACCAAATGGGAGCGCGGCTACGCCAGGGCCATCAACATCCAGGGCACCGACCACCACGGCACCATCGCCCGCGTGCGCGCCGGCCTGCAGGCGGCGGACGCGGGCATTCCGGCGGGCTACCCCGACTACGTGCTGCACACCATGGTGCGCGTGGTGCGCGGCGGCCAGGAGGTCAAGATCAGCAAGCGCGCCGGCAGCTACGTCACGCTGCGCGACCTGATCGAATGGACCAGCGCCGACGCGGTGCGTTTCTTCCTGCTCAGCCGCAAGCCCGACACCGAATACACCTTCGATGTCGATCTGGCCGTGCAAAAAAACAACGACAACCCGGTGTACTACGTGCAGTACGCCCACGCGCGCATCTGCTCGGTGCTGGCCGGCTGGGGGGGCGATGCGGCCCGCCTGGGCGGCGTCGATCTGACGCCGCTGGGCACGCCCGCCGCGCAGGCGCTGATGCTGCAACTGGCCAAATACCCCGACGTGCTGGCCGCCGCGGCCCAGGACTTCGCGCCGCACGATGTCACCTTCTACCTGCGCGATCTGGCCGCCAGCTACCACAGTTACTATGACGCCGAGCGCATTCTGGTGGACGACGAGCCGGTCAAGCTGGCGCGCCTGGCCTTGGTCGCCGCCGCCGCGCAGGTATTGCACAATGGCTTGCAAGTGCTGGGGGTGTCGGCCCCGGCCAGAATGTGAAGCGTTATTTCCTGCACCATGATGAAATCCAAACAACGCGGCGGCACCTTCCTGGGCATCATCCTCGGCGCGATGATCGGCTTGGCGGCGGCCTTGATCGTGGCCATTTACGTGGCGAAAGTGCCGTTGCCGTTCGTCAACAGGAACGCCTCGCGCACCAGCGGCCAAGACGCCGCCGAGGCCGAAAAGAACAAAGGCTGGGACCCGAACGCGCCGTTGCGCATCCGCAGCCAGCCCGCCGCCACGCCGGTATCCGAACCGTTCGCCATTCCGGCGCCGGCCGAAGCGGCCCGCCAGCCGGACAGCCGCCCGCCCGCCGCGCCAGCAACGGCAACGGCAGTGCCGCGTCCACAGTCCAGCGACCCCCTGGGCGACCTGGTTGCCGCGCGCACGGGCGGCGCGCAACCGCCGGCCACGGGGGACCCGTTCACTTATTTCGTGCAGGCCGGCGCGTTCCGCACGCCTGACGATGCCGAGGCGCAGCGCGCCCGCCTGTCGCTGATCGGCGTGCAGGCCAGCGTCAGCGAGCGCGAGCAGGCCGGGCATCAGGTGTACCGCGTGCGCGTCGGGCCGTTGCAGAACAGGGACGCCGCCGACCGCGTGAAAGAGCGCCTGGACGGCAATGGCTTCGAGGCCGCTCTGGTGCGCGTGCAAAGATGACCTCCCTGGATTGGCTGGCTCCGCGGCCTTTGGCGTCATGCGTCGCGGAAAGTGCAACGCGGGAACTATCGTGCTGGAATCAGGTTCCATTGGATAATTTTTTTGGAGAACATCACCATGAAACGTCGTGAATTCACGCTGGGCGCCGCCGCGCTGTCGGGGCTGCTGGCGCTGCCGATACGCGCCCAATCCGGCAAGGGCTACGTCGAGCTCAGGCAGCGCGTGCAGTCCGAAGCGCCCGCCGGACAGATCGAGGTGATCGAATTTTTCTCTTACGGCTGTTCGCATTGCCGCGACTTCGAGCCGATCTTCAGCAACTGGAAGAAGTCCGTGCCCAAGGATGTGCTGGTGCACCAGGTGCACGTGGGCTTCAACAAAAGCTTCGAGCCGCTGCAGCGCCTTTTTTACGCGCTGGAGGCGCTGGACCAGGTCGATGCCGTGCAGACCAAGGTGTACAGCGCGCTGCAAGCCGATGGCAAGCGCCTGGACAAACCCGAAGTGCTGCTGCCCTGGATCGCCGAGCAGGGCCTGGACCGCGCCAAGTTCGAAGAGGCCTACAAATCCTTCGGCGTCGCCACCAAGGTGCTCCGCGCGGTGCAGTTGCAGGAAGCCTACGGCGTCGAAGGCACGCCCGCGCTGGGCATCGCGGGCCGCTTTTATACCGATGGCGCCATGGCCGGCGGCTTCGACGCCATGCTCAAGCTGGCCGACCAACTGACCGCGCAGGCGCGCAAGGGCTGATGCGCCACACGCATCGCCAAGGCCCGCGCACGCGGGCCTTTTTCATGCCTGCGCGCCAAGGGCCGGCGCGTACAATTGTTTCGGATACAAGCAAGCAGCGTGCCTTCATGAAATTTCCTGCCGCGATGACCGCCGGAAGGCCCCTGTGGGCCGCGCCGCTGGTTTTGCTGCTGGCCGCGCCGGCCTGGGCCGAGCAGGCCGACCGCGACCAGCCGACGCACATCGAGTCCGACGCGCTGCGCTACGAAAACCAGCAGCAGTTGTCCACCTTTACTGGCCGCGTGGTGGTGACCAAGGGCAGCATCGTGATGCGCGGCGCGCAACTGCAAGTGAGGCAGGATGCCGATGGCAACCAGTTTGGCGTCATGCACGCCGAGTCCGGCCAGCGCGCCTTCTTCCGCCAGAAGCGCGAGGGCCTGAACGAGTTCATCGAGGGCGAGGGCGAAACCATCGAATACGACGGCAAGACCGGCACTGTGCGCCTGCTGCGCCGCGCCGAGATGCGCCGCCTGGCCGGCGCCACGCTGCAAGACCAGGTCAAGGGCTCGGTGATCGTCTATAACGACGTTACCGAGGTGTACACGGTCGATGGCTCGCAGCGCGCGTCCGGCGCGCCGTCGGCGGCGCAAAACGGGCGCGTGACGGCGACACTGGCCCCGCGCGCTCCGGCATCGGCGGCGTCGGCGCCGGCCATGCCGCTGCGGCCTTCCGGCAGTTTGTCCGCGCCGGGGCCAGGCCAGTGAGCGGCGCCGTGCCCGCAACGGACGCGCTTGAGCCGCCGCCCGAGGGCGGTCAGCGCCGCCAGCGCGGCTGCCTGGAGGTGCGCGGCCTGCGCAAGAACTATGGCGCGCGCTGCGTGGTGCAGGACGTGTCGCTGGACGTCCACGACGGCGAGGTGGTCGGCCTGCTGGGGCCCAACGGCGCGGGCAAGACCACTTCGTTTTACATGATCGTCGGCTTGGTGCGCGCCGATGCCGGCAGCATCGGCATCGACGGCCAGCCGATCGAGCAGATGCCGATCCACCGCCGCTCGCGCCTGGGGCTGTCGTACCTGCCGCAGGAAGCGTCGATCTTTCGCAAGCTCACCGTGGCCGAGAACGTGCGCGCCGTGCTGGAACTGCAACGCGGCGCCGATGACCGCCCGCTGCCGCGCGCCGAGATCGAGCGGCGCCTGACCGAATTGCTGGAGCAGTTGCACGTCAACCAACTGCGCGACGCGCCGGCGCCGGCGTTGTCGGGCGGCGAGCGCCGGCGCGTCGAAATCGCCCGCGCGCTGGCCACGCAGCCGCGCTTCATTTTGCTCGACGAGCCGTTTGCCGGCATCGACCCCATCGCCGTGATTGAAATCCAGCGCATCGTCGCCTTCCTGAAAGAGCGCGGCATCGGCGTGCTCATCACCGACCACAACGTGCGCGAAACGCTGGGCATCTGCGACCACGCCGTCATCATCAACGATGGCCGCGTGCTGGCGGCGGGCACGCCGGCGCACATCGTGGACAACCCCGAGGTGCGGCGCGTCTATCTCGGCGAGCATTTCCGGCTTTGAAACCTGGCTTGTCACTGCGGGTCTCGCAGCACCTTGCCCTGACGCCGCAATTGCAGCAGTCGATCCGGCTGCTGCAACTGTCCACGCTGGAACTGGCCAGCGAAACCGAGCAGATGCTGGAGGACAACCCCTTTCTCGAACGCGACGACGACAGCGCCCCGCGCGAGGAATTCGGCCTGGCGCGCGCCGACGCCCCGGTGAGCCAGGGCGATCGGCTCAGCGAGCGCGCCTCTGAAACCGCCGCCGGCAGCGCCGATGATGCAGGCGCGGACGCCGAAACCGATGCCAATGGCGATGGCCAGGACCCGCTGCAAGACGGTGGTTGGGAAGGCGACGGCAGCCTGGAACTCTCGCCCGACGACGGCGAATGGGGCGGCGAAGCGCCGGCGCGCGGCGCCAGCGCGCCGGACGAGGACGACGAACTCGACCCCGCCGACCGCGCCAGCGCCCCGCCATCGCTGGCCGAGCACCTGCGCCGCCAGGCGCTGACCCTGCGCCTGGCGCCCGAGGACGCGGCGGCGCTGCGCTTCTTGATCGAATCGCTGAACGACGACGGCTACCTGGAAGACTCGCTGGCCCAACTGGCCGCCACCCTGACCGACGAGGGCGACGAACTGGAGCAGTTGGAAGCGCTGGTGCATCGCTTCACGCTGGCGCTCAAGCTGCTGCAATCGCTCGATCCGCCCGGCGTCGGCGCGCGCAACCTGGCCGAATGCCTGACCCTGCAACTGCGCAGCCGCCAGTCGGCGCCCGGCCTGTGCGCCGGCGAGCAGGCGCTGCTGACCGCGGCGCTGAAAATCTGCGCCCAGCACCACGCCATCGACCTGCTGGCCGCGCGCAACGCCAAAAAACTCGCCCAGCTCACTGGCGAGAGCGAGGACGCCGTGCGCGCCGCCATGCGGATCATCGCGCGGCTCGAACCCAAGCCGGGCCGCCAGTTCGCCGACGTGCGGCACAACATCGTCGTGCCCGACGTCATCGTCAGCGTCGCTGGCAGCCGCGCCGCGCCGCGCTTTAGGGTGCAAATCAACGCCGACGCGGTGCCGCGCCTGCGCGTGCAGGATCTCTATGCCAAGGCCCTGCGCGGGCGCAAGGGCGGCGAAAACCACGAGGCGCTGGCGCAGCGCCTGAAGGAAGCGCGCTGGTTCGTCAAGAACATTCAGCAGCGCTTCGACACCATCCTGCTGGTGGCGCGGGCCATCGTCGAGCGGCAGCGCAATTTCTTCATCCACGGCGAGCTGGCCATGCGCCCGCTGCTGCAGCGCGAGTTGGCTCAGGAACTGGGCCTGAACGAATCCACCATCTCGCGCGTCACCACCGCCAAGTACATGGCAACGCCGCGCGGCACCTTCGAGTTGAAGCACTTCTTCGGCTCCGCGTTGGGCACCGAGGCCGGCGGCAACGCCTCCAGCACCGCGGTGCGCGCGCTCATCAAGCAGTTCATCGCCGCCGAAGACAATGCCAGGCCCCTGTCCGACGCCCAGATTGCCGGCATGCTGAAGGAGCAAGGCATCGACTGCGCCCGCCGCACCGTCGCCAAGTACCGCGAGGGCTTGCGCATTCCCGTGGCCAGCTTGAGAAAACAATGAACGCCGTGTTGCCTCTGCATCTGACGCTGGCCGGCCTGTGGGTGGGCTGCGTGCTGACCGAAGTGTTTTTTGAGCGCGCCCTGCTGGGACACGGGCATGAGCAGGAGCGCGTTCTGGCGCAACTGCACCGCAAGGTGGACTTATGGATCGAACTGCCGGCATTGATCGGTGTGTTTTTGACCGGCGGCACAATGCTTCATCGGGCGCAGCGGGATCCGTGGTTGATGGGCAAGGTTGCGTGCGGCTTGCTCGCGGTGCTGGCCAATCTGTACTGTGTGTATCTGGTATTGCAACGCGCCCGGTGCGCCCAGGCCGGGCAGTGGAAAGCGTTTGAACGCATCGACCACGCCCAGCACCGCTGGGGCGCCGTGGTGCTGATTGCCTTATTGTTGTCTCTGCTGCAAGGATTGATTCGTGTCAGTTGACATGCACCTGCCCCTGTTTTTGCCCTGCGCTGGCGGCGTCGAGGGTTTTCTGGCCGACGAGGTACATGGCCTCACGGGCCTGGCCGGCGGCGACCTGCTGGTGCTGCGCGGCGGCGTGCGCGTGCGCGGCGACTGGGCGCTGGCGCTGCGCCTGAATCTGCAAAGCCGCCTGGCCCAGCGCGTGCTGATCGAACTGGCCGACGCTCCCTACCGCGACGAGCACGACCTGTACCGCCTGGCCAGCGGCGTGGCGTGGGAAGACTGGTTCACCGAGCGCCAGAGCTTTCGCGTCGACGTCACCGTCCAGGCCAGCCCGCTGCGCAGCCTGAACTTCGCCACCTTGCGCATCAAGGACGCGGTGGCCGACCGCTTTCGTCAGATGGCGGGCGGCGTGCGCCCCAGCATCGATACCCGCGCGCCCGACGCGCGCGTGCAGGCGCACCTGGGCCCCGAGCGCGCGCTGCTGTACATAGACACCAGCGGTGAACCACTGTTCAAACGCGGCTGGCGGCAGGACAAGGGCGACGCGCCGCTGAAGGAAACCCTGGCCGCCGCCATGCTGGCCGCCTGCGGCTGGTGGCAGCCCGCCGAGCGGCGCGTGGCCCGCGCGCCGCTGTACGACCCCTGCTGCGGCTCCGGCACCATCGTCATCGAAGCCGCGCAACTGGCGCTCGGCCTGCCCGCCGGCGGGCAGCGCCGCTTCGCCTTCGAGCGCCTGCGCCCGTTCGACGCCGGGCAGTGGAACGCCATCAAAAAAGAAGCTGGCGGCGCGGGCCTGTTTTTGAAGCACGCTCCTGATTCACCGCCACAGGCCCCCACCCTGCCTTCCCCCAGAGGGGGAGGGGCTGTTGCTCCTTCCCCCTCTGGGGGAAGGCAGGGATGGGAGTTTGCGGCGCAAGACGCGCCAACCCCGCTGGTATTCGGCAGCGACGTGGCCCACCGCATGGTGGACTTTGCCCAGCGCAACGCCGAGCGCGCCGGCGTCGCCCGCGCCGTGCAACTGCGTGGCGGCGACGCGCTGCAACGCCTGCCGCCAACCCCCCACCCCGGCGTGCTGTTGATGAACCCGCCCTATGGCGAGCGCATCGCCGCCGCCGGCGTGGCGGGGCAGCGCGGGCGCGAAGCCTTTCAAAGCGGCATGCTGGCGCGCCAGCGCGCCGATGGCGCGGCGGCGGGCAGCGCCGCCGTCAACGCCGGCGACGAATTCTTCGCCCGCCTGGCCGCGCACTGGAAAACCCACTACGCCGGCTGGAGCGCCTGGCTGCTGACCCCCGACCTCAAACTGCCCGGACGCCTGCGCCTGAAGGAATCGCGCCGCGTGCCGCTGTGGAACGGGCCGATCGAATGCCGGCTGTTTCAGTTCACGATCACGCCAAGAGCCACTGATTCCAATTCGCGTTAGAAATTTTCATCACCGTTCAGCCTGAGCTTGGTCGTTGGCCGGCGCCGGCCAACGACCAAGCTCAGTCCGAACGGTTCTTTATTGAGTCCATCCTGAACAATTCTATTTTCAAGCGGCCGATGCCTGTTCCGAGCAGTCGAAAGCGATCAGCAGCCTGATAGCCTGCCCCAGCG
>WRJY01000272.1 GCA_009778355.1 Desulfovibrionaceae bacterium
CGCCGGGTGTCCAACCCGGCTGCGGTTTGCGCCTTGCATCCACTGCCTTTGCGGGGCAACGGGCGCCATGAAAATAGTGTGAACAGGCCTTAATCCGCGGCGTCGTCCCTATAATCGCCACCTTGGACTGACCGAGGAGCGTTGCAGCGTCCGCCACGGACGCGAGGCTCGAAAGTCCATGCCGCCCCATGCAACGACGCTCACCCACTGGCCGGTGTGGTGAGTTTTTGCCGCTCTCGACGCATCCGCTCAGTGGTTTCTTTGACTGGCCCCCACGGGGCCGCAGGAGAAACTCGTGAACGCACGTCATCAATCCGCAGCCCCCGCCGGCAGCGCCATCGCCGACATCGCGCTGGCTGCTTGGGGCCGCAAGGAAATCGCCATCGCCGAAACCGAAATGCCCGGCCTGATGGCGATCCGCGAGGAATTTGCCGGGCAAAAGCCGCTCAAGGGCGCGCGCATTGCCGGCAGCCTGCACATGACGATCCAGACCGCGGTGCTGATCGAAACCTTGCAGGCCCTGGGCGCGCAAGTGCGCTGGGCCTCGTGCAACATTTTTTCCACCCAGGACCACGCCGCCGCCGCCATTGCCGCCGCCGGCACGCCGGTGTTCGCCGTCAAGGGCGAGACGCTGGCCGACTATTGGGACTACACGCACCGCATCTTCGAGTTCGGCTCCCAGGGCGGCAAGGGCGAAGGCCCGAACATGATTCTGGACGACGGCGGCGACGCCACGCTGCTGATGCACCTGGGCCGCCAGGCCGAGACCAACCCGAAAGTGCTGTCCAGCCCCGGCAGCGAGGAAGAGCGCGTGCTGTTCGCCGCCATCGAGGCCCGGCTCAAGCAAGACGGCGCCTGGTACAGTCGCAAGGGCGCGCAGATCATCGGCGTGACCGAGGAAACCACCACCGGCGTGCACCGCCTGAAGGAGATGAGCGCCGCCGGCACGCTGCTGTTTCGGGCCATCAACGTCAACGACTCGGTCACCAAATCGAAGTTCGACAACCTCTACGGCTGCCGCGAATCGCTGGTGGACGGCATCAAGCGCGCCACCGATGTGATGGTGGCCGGCAAGATCGCCGTGGTCTGCGGCTACGGTGACGTGGGCAAGGGCAGCGCGCAGGCGCTGCGCGCGCTGGCCGCCCAGGTGTGGGTGACCGAGATCGACCCCATCTGCGCGCTGCAAGCGGCGATGGAGGGCTTTCGCGTCGTCACCATGGAAGAAGCGGCGCCCGTGGCCGACATCTTCGTCACTGCCACCGGCAACCGCGGCGTCATCACCTACCAGCACATGGCGGCCATGAAGGACCAGGCCATCGTCTGCAACATCGGCCATTTCGACAACGAGATCGACGTCGCCGGCCTGGAGGCCAAGTGCCAGTGGGAAGAAATCAAGCCGCAGGTCGATCACGTCATCTTCAAGGACGGCAAGCGCATCATCCTGCTGGCCAAGGGCCGCCTGGTGAACCTGGGCTGTGCCACCGGCCACCCCAGCTACGTGATGTCGTCCAGCTTCGCCAACCAGACCATCGCGCAGATCGAGCTGTTCTCGCACCCCGACGCCTACGACGTCGGCAAGGTCTACGTGCTGCCCAAGCACCTGGACGAGAAAGTCGCGCGGCTGCAACTGGCCAAGCTCAATGCCCGGCTGACCCAGCTCACCGACGAGCAGGCGCGCTACATCGGAGTGCCCAAGGCCGGGCCTTACAAACCGGACGCCTACCGCTATTGATGGCCGGGTAAAGCGGTTTTGATTCATTTGTGCGTTGCCAGCCCCCATCCCAGCCTTCCCCCAGAGGGGGAAGGAGCCGCATGTCTTTCCCCCTGAGAGAAGAAGCCGCATCCCCTTCCTCTCTGGGGGAGGAAGCCGCATTCCCTTTCTCTCTGGGGGAAGAGGCCGCATTCCTTTGCCCCTCGGGGGAGGAAGCAGCCTTCCCTTTTCCCTCGGGGGAAGAAACTGCATTCCCTCCTCCCTCGGGTGGAAAAATCACATTCCCTCCCCCTTTGGGAGAAAAATCACATCCCCTCCCCCTTTGGGGGAGGGCAGGGTGGGGGCCGGCGCAACAATGCACCTGAACCCCAAACCGCTCCAGCCGCGCTCCCCTTGCCCATGACCGCCAACCTCAGCCTCGAATTTTTCCCGCCCAAAACGCCTGAGGGCGCCGACAAACTGCGCGCCACGCGCCAGCAGCTTTACGCGCTGGCGCCGGAGTTTTGCTCCGTCACCTTCGGCGCCGGCGGCTCCACGCAAGAAGGCACACTGCAAACCGTGTGCCAGATCGTCGCCGAAGGGCGCTCCGGCGTGCCGCACCTGTCGTGCATCGGCCAGACGCGCGCCAGCATCCGTGAGCGCCTGGCCGCTTACCGCGCCGCCGGCGTGCGGCGCATCGTCACCCTGCGCGGCGACCTGCCCAGCGGCTTTGGCCCGGGCGGCGAATTCCGTTACGCCAGCGACCTGGTTGCCTTCATCCGCGCCGAGGCCGGCAGCCACTTCAAGCTGGCGGTGGCGGCGTATCCCGAAGCGCACCCGCAGGCGCGCTCGCCCGAGGCCGATCTCGACGCCTTCCGCGCCAAGGTCGATGCCGGCGCCGACATCGGCATCACGCAATACTTCTTCAACGCCGACGCCTATTTCCGTTACGTCGACGAACTGCGCCGCCGCGGCGTCACGACCCCCATCGTGCCGGGCATCATGCCCATCACCAACTCCACCCAGTTGCTGCGCTTTTCCGACAGTTGCGGCGCCGAAGTGCCGCGCTGGATCCGCCTGCGCCTGCAAGCCTTCGGCGACGACGCGGCGTCCATCAAGGACTTCGGCGCCGACGTGGTGGCCGCCCTGTGCCAGCGCCTGCACGCTGGTGGCGCGCCCGGCGTTCACTTCTACACCCTGAACCAGGCCGCCGGCACGCTGGAAGTCTGCCGCAGAGCCGGGGTCTCCGCTCAGGGTTCTACTGCCCTGTAGAACACGGACAGGAATACCGCCGTTGCAGCAGCATCCCGGCTCGCTGAGATCATAAACAGGCTCTTACAGCAACAGGCTGGTGCGCGCCAGTTCCACCCACAGCCGCTCGGCGGCGTCGCGCGCCTGCACTTGGGCGGCCTGCTCTTGCAGGCGCGTGGCTTCGGCCAGGTGCGCCTGGCTGTCGAGCATGATGAGCGCGGCGGCAAAGTCCAGCAGCACGGCGGCCGAGTCGGGCGCCAGGCGCTGCGCCTGGCGCAGGTGCGCCAGCGCCGCGCTGGCGTTGGCGCCGTAGGTCATGGCAGCCACCAGCGGGCCGACTTTATCGATCACCTGGGCATGAAAGCCGCCCAGCGCGGCGTGCGCCAGGGCGTGGGCAGGGGCCAGTTCGAGCGCGGTTTCGAGCGCGCCGCGAACCTGGCTGCCGATGCCTTGCGCCAGCGCGCGGGCGATGTGGATGTCTTGTGCATAGCGCCACAGCGCGCAGCCCTGCCAGTACCAGGCGCTGGCTTCGCGCGGACGCTGGGCGGCGTGCGCGCGCGCCCGGGCGTGGATGCGCTGGTACAGATCCATGCGCGGCTTTTCGTGCGGTTCGAGCAGGGCGGCGTAGGCGGCGGCGGCGCGGTTGGCCACTGGCACGCCAGCCCAGCCCGCGGCAAGGCCGGCGGCTTCGGCGGCCTCGAATTGGCCGCCGTGAAACAGCGCCCAGGCTTGCAGCACGGCCTCGTCTTCGGGCAGCGGTTCGGCGTCGGGCGCGTGCAGCCGCGCCCATTGGGCGCGCACCCGCGCGGCGTCGAACGGGTAGTCGGCGGCGTAGGGGCAAGGCAGCCAGGCGCTCATTGCGTTACCTCGCGGCCGCGATCCGGGCGCGGGCCGTTTGCGGGATGGTAGGCGTCGATCAGCGCCAGCAGATGGGCGCGCGGCACCTGGTTCAGGTGCGGCGCCAGCAGGCCGAGCACGTGGTAGGCGCCGCGCAGCAGCGCGTCCTGCGCGTTTTCGGGCTCCATGGCGCTGCGCGGCTGCAAGACGTATTCGTAGCTCAGCCAGTAGGTCAGCACCACCACCATGCTGGCGGCCACGGCGTCGCGCGCGCGCTCGCCGCCGGCATCGGCACTCTGGCCGGCGCGCAGGTTGTCGAGCAACTGGCGCAGCGCGGCGCGCTTGCGCGTGAGGATGGCGGGAAAGTGCGTCTCCAGCCGCCGGTTGCGCGACAGCAGGTGATTCAAGTCGCGGTACAGAAAGCGCGAGCGCCAGATCAGCTCGAACAGGGAGTGCAGGAAGAACCAGGCGTCCTCGACATCGCCCACGTCCTGGCTGGCCTCCAGCAGCGTGTAAAGCCCGCTTTCGTACTGCTCGAACAAGGTGTTGATCAACTCGTCCTTGGACGGAAAGTGGTAGTACAGATTGCCGGGGCTGATGTTCAGCTCCGCCGAAATCATGGTGGTGGACACGTTGGGCTCGCCGAAGCGGTTGAACAGCTCCAGCGTGACGCCCAGAATGCGCTCGGCGGTGCGGCGGGGCGCTTTCCTGGTCATGGTCTCCTGGTTGTCTCGTTGGTTGAAACCGGGGCCGGCAGCGCCGCCGCAGGCGGCGTGCGCTGCAGATAGGCCGTCTGCATCGTGTGCTCTACTGTATCGCCATTGGGCTCGGTGATGCGCAGCCGCACCGGCAGGTAGTTGATGGTGCGGCCCAGCCAGACTTCGATGCGGGCGTCGCTGCCGTCCTCGGGCTGGTGCGTGAGCAGCAGCGTGGGCAATTCGCGCCCTTGCAGCGCGCTGATTTGTTCCTCGGCTTCCACGGTAAAACGCCAGGCGCCCGCGCCGTGCGGACGCACCGCCGGCAACTCGATGCGGCTGCCCACCGGGTAGCGCCCGGCATCGCCAGCCAGCAGGGCGCCCAGTTGCAGCAGCACGCTGAGCCGGTCCTGCGCGCCGGGGCGTAGCGGTGCGTCGCCGGCCGATGGCGGGCCGGCGTCGGGCGCGCCGAAATGCACTTGCCGCGCGGCGTAGTCGAAACGCATGGCCTGCACCTCGGGCGTGCGCAGCGTTGCTTCCACCGGCGTCAGACCCTGGGGCGAAAGCAGGCCCGCCGACGTGCGGGTGTGCTCGCCGATGAGCGGCGAGTAAAGCACCCAGTTGGCTTCGTAGAACTGGCCGTCCTGCCGCCAATTGAGCGTGGTACGGAAGTCGATGGCCTGCGCGCCGAACTGGCCGACGGTGCGGTACCTGATTTCCGCCCCCGGCGCGATGCGCACCGGCGCGTCGCCCGCGCCGCGCGCGAATTGCAGCGCGGCAGCCGCCGCGCTGGCGTCCAGCGGCGGCAGGATCGGCGCTGGCCCGCGCCTGCCGCCGCCAAAGCTGGCCAGCGGCGGCGGCGCCAGCAGGCTGGCGTCCGGATCATCGCCCGCGCCGCCCCTGGTTTCGGGCGGGGGCGTGCCGGGTTTCACGGGCGGCGTTGCCCGGCGGGGGCGGGGCGTTGGCCTGGGCGGCGCCTGCGGCTCGAAGGCGGCCGCCGGAGCAGGCGGGGTGGTTGCCGGTTCCGGCGCGGGCGGCGCCACCAGGCGCGTCACGAAAGCCGCGTCCGGGTCGCCAGCGCGAATTTTGGGCGCGGCAAGGTTCGGCGCTCCTGCCAGCAGCAGAACATGCGCGGCCAGCGCCAGCACGGTGGCCGCCAGCAATTGATACCACGGCGGCGCGGCGGCGAAAGGCCGGCGCTTCGACGGGCCCGGGCCGAACGGTTTTACGAATGCCAATTGGTGTCAGCGGCCAACACGGAACGTGTCAGCTCTTTTTGCGGGCAGCGGCGCGCGAAGCGGGCGGGCGCGCCGCTTCAGGCTGCGCCTGGCCAAGCGCGCGTTCCAGCGCCTCGACCCGGGCCGTGAGGGCCGCCAGCTCCTGCGCCGTGGGCATACCCAAGCCGGTCAGCGCTTGGGCGACCCGGTCCTCGAAGATGCCGCCAAGGCGGTTCCAGGTGGGCGCCACGGCGCCTGCGGCCTGGCGGGTGATGGACTCCATGCGCTGCGCGACTTCGGCCATGCGCTCCTTAGCCAGGCTCTGGGTTTTGCTTTGCATTTCGATGCCCTGCTGAACCAGCGCCTCGAAAACCTTGCTGCCCTCGGCTTGGGCGCTGGCCAGCGCCCCCAGCCCGGCCAGCCAGATGTTGTGGGCCGACGCGGGCGCGGCGTCGGCGTCGGCGCCGGACGCCGCGCCGGGAGCATCGGAAGTGTCGGGCGCTGCGGATTTGCGGGATTTGGCGGTCATCGCAAGAATTTCCTTTTCCTGGTGGTGCGCGCCGTGCCGGCGCCTGGGTTCGGCGAGGGCTGCAAATGCAGCGTCAACTCGTGCGTGGCGGGGTTGCCGGGCGTGGGCTGATCGACAAAGCCCAGCGTTTGCGCGATCTGGCGCATGCGGCTGTTCTCGGCCAGCACGGTGGCGGTGATGCGCTGGGTACCAGCGGCGCGCTGGTAGCGGATCAACTTGTCCATCAGGATGCGGCCCAGACCGCTGCCCTGCATGTCGGGCCGCACGATGATGCCGAACTCGGCGCCGACGTTGTCCGGGTCGGTCAGCGTGCGCGCCACGCCCAGCGTGCGCTCCTGGCCGTCCGCGCCGGGCGCGGTGGCGATGAAGGCCATTTCGCGCGTGTAGTCGATCTGTACCAGACGGGCCAATTCGCTGCGCTCCATGGTGCGGCGGCTGTAGAACAGGCGCAGGCGGACGCTTTCCGTGTCCAGGCTTTCCAGAAAGGCGCGGTGGCGCGCTTCGTCCTCGGGGCGAACCGGGCGCAGCGTCAGCGGCTGGCCGCGCCAGTCGATGGTTTCGATCAATTCGGACGGGTAGGGCTGGATGGCGAAGTTGGCCGCGCCCGCGGGCCGCTGGCTGCTGACGCGCACGCGGGCATCGAGGGCAATGGCGCCCTGGTGGTTGACGATCAGCGGGTTGATGTCGAGTTCGGCCACTTCGGGCACGTCGGCCAGCAGTTGCGACACCGCTTGCAGGGTGGCGGCCACGGCGCCGATGTCCGCTGGCGGCACGTCGCGGTAGCCGGCCAGCAGCCGCGCCACGCGCGTGCGCCCGATCAGCGCGCGCGCCAGCGGGTCGTTGAGCGGCGGCAGCGCCATGGCGCTGTCCTTGACCACCTCGACCGCCGTGCCGCCCTGGCCGAACAGAATCATCGGGCCGAACACGCGGTCGATACTGGCGCCGATGATCAGCTCGCAGGCCTGCGGGCGGCGCACCATGGCCTGCACGGTAAAGCCGTCGATGCGCGCCTGCGGCTGGGCCTGGCGCACGCGATCGAGCATGGCGCGGGCGGCTTCGCGCACCACGTTTTCGTTTTGCAGGTTCAGCACCACGCCGCCGACGTCGGACTTGTGGGAGATGTCTTCCGACAGGATTTTCAGTACCACCGGAAAGCCGATGCGCGCGCTTTCAGCCGCCGCCGCCTGCGGATCGGGCGGCACGGTGCTCGTGGCCACCACCGGAATATGGTAGGCCTCGCACACGGCCTTGGCTTCGGGTTCGGTCAGCATGTCGCGCCCGCTGTCCAGCGCCTGCTGGACGAGCGCGCGCACGCGCGCCACGTCGGGCGCGGCGCCATTGAACGGCAGCGTGGCCGGCGGCGCCTCGGTCAGCTCGGCCTGGTTGCGCGCGTAGCGTTGCAACATGCCGATGGCCGCCACCGCCTGCTCGGGCATGTCGTAGCAGGCAATGCCGGCCTGCATGAACAGCGCGCGCGCCTCGGCCACCGCCGGGCCGCCGACCCAGGCGCTGACCAGCGGCAGCGCCGGCTCGCCGGGCGGCTGGATGGCCGGGATCATGGCCCGCGCGATCTGGTTGGACGGCACGATGGCCGTCGGCGCGTGAATGAACAGCAGCGTGCCGGCGTTGCCGCTGTGGCGGCGCAGCGCGTGCAGCGAATCCACGTAACGCTGGGCGGGCGCGTCGCCGATGATGTCGATCGGGTTGCCGCCCGACCAGTTGGCGGGCAGCACCTGATCCAGATCGGCGGTCAGCGCCTGATCCAGCGCCGCCAGCGGCACGCCTTCGCTGGCGGCGGCATCGGCGGCCATCACGCCGGCGCCGCCGCCGTTGGTGAGAACGGTCAGCGCCTGACCAGCCGGGGCCTTGAAGCGGGTCAGGATTTCAGCCGCGTGGAACAGCTCTTCCAGACTGTTCACGCGCAACATGCCGGCGCGGGCGATGGCGGCGTCCACCACATCGTCGGCGGCGGCCAGCGCGCCGGTGTGCGAGGCGGCGGCCTTCTGGCCCTGGGCGCTGCGGCCGGCCTTGACCACGATCACCGGTTTGTTGCGCGCGGCCGAGCGCGCCGCCGACATGAATTTGCGCGCCTCGTCCACCGACTCCATGTACAGCAAAATGGCGCGCGTGCGCGCGTCGCTGGCCAGGTAGTCCAGCATGTCGCCGAAATCGACGTCGGCATGTTCGCCCAGCGACACGAAGTGCGAAAAACCGATCTGCCGCGCCTCGGCCCAGTCCAGCATGGCCGTGACCAGCGCGCCCGACTGCGAGATGAAGGCCAACTCGCCAGGCCGCGCCGCGATATGCGCGAAGCTGGCGTTCAGCCGCGCGTGCGGCGCCAGCAGGCCGACGCAGTTGGGGCCCAGTACGCGCATCAGCGTGGGACGCGCCGCGTCCAGCATGGCCTGCTTTTGCTGCGCCGTGAGGCCGGCGCTGATGACCACCGCCGCCCGCGTACCGAGCTGCGCCAGTTGCCGCGCCAGATCGGCCACGGTGGCCGGCGGCGTGCAAATCACGGCCAGTTCGGGCGCTTGCGGCAGGTCCGTCACGCGGGCGTAACAGCGCCGGCCCGACAGCGTCTTGTATTTGGGGTTGACCGGAAAGATGTCGCCGGCGAAACCGCTGCCGAGCATGTTGTGCCACAACGTGCCGCCGACGGAAAAGGGCCGCTCGGAAGCGCCGATGACGGCAACCGAACGCGGATCGAACAGGGAGTCGAGGTTACGGATGCTCATGGTGCCAGTGAAGCGCCAGCGCCAACGCGCCCGCCTTCGTTGTTAGAGAAAACCCGTAGATTACTCCAGTTCTCACCCAGAAAAAAACCCGCTTCGCGCGGGCTTTTTTCTGGCGCCGGCCCTGTCTGGCCGCAGGAGTGGCAAACGCTTATTTCAGCGACAGAATCCAGGCCACCAGTTTCTTGGCCTCTTCTTCTTTCACCGTGGTGTTGGGCGGCATCGGTACCGGGCCCCAGACGCCGGAGCTGCCTTTCAGAACCCGGCCTACCAGTTCGTCGGCGGCCTTGGCATCGCCCTCGAACTTCTTGGCCACGTCCTTGTAGGCCGGGCCGACGAGTTTTTTGTCCGTGGTATGGCAGGCAAAGCAGCCCTTGGCCTTGGCCAGGGCGGATTCATCGGCAGCCAGCACGGGCGAGGCGACACACGCGGTGGTCACGGCGGCAAGAGTCAACAAAAGACGCTTCATCTTCATTTCTCTCAATCAATGGGTATGAGGGGTTGAGGGGTTACGGGCGAGGAGTTACAGTCACTCAACGAATTGTAAGGCGTCGGGTTGACACGCGGCAGGCGCACAGCGGTTTTGCGCGCCGGATGTGTCCCGAATCTGTTCTATCTTAAGGAAAACCATGTATCTGCTCGGCTTGGGAAGCGTTCTCTTGGCGCTGAAGTGGTGGGAAATCGGCCCTGTCGCCACGTGGTCGTGGTGGTGGGTGCTGTCGCCGCTGGCCGGCGCCGTCGCGTGGTGGGCATGGGCCGACTGGTCGGGCTACACCAAGCGCAAGGCGATGCAGCGCGACGACGAACGCAAGGCCGCGCGCATTCAGCGCCAGCGCGAGTCCCTGGGCGTCAAGCTCCGCCGCTGAAAATCGACTGCGGCGAGAAAACAACGTCTGCCGCGCAACGCGCAACACGCTTGGCGCGGCAGGCATTGCGGTTGTTTGACCGTAAACCCGTACCAGGCCCCTGCCACCCAAAGTGCGCGGGGCCTGCTTTCCAGCAACACACTTCCGGTACTTCACCATGCCCGCCTACCGTTCCAAAACTTCCACCGCTGGCCGCAACATGGCCGGGGCGCGCTCGCTGTGGCGCGCTACCGGCATGAA
>WRJY01000273.1 GCA_009778355.1 Desulfovibrionaceae bacterium
CACCGGCAACCCGCCGCGACGAACCCCGATGATGAAAAGTGGTAGCCGAAAACCGGAGCCAACCTAAAACAATTCCCCCGTCCCCTCCACCCCCTCCGCGCCGTGTTCTGCTTGCGCGGGCGGGGGCGGCTCGGCGGCGTCTTGCTTGACCAGCGAACCCACGCGCACGCCGAGCAGGCTTTAAATCATCGCAAAGCCGCCGGAAGCGCCAATGGTTTGCCCTGTGATGAATAGCGCGCGGTCAGAGGCCAGGAAAGCTACAAGACCGGAAATGTCCTCGGGGCGCGAAAGGCGCCCGATGCCCTTGGAGATCGGATAGATATTCAACATCTTGCCCAAGCGTTCATTGTTTTCCACAGTGGCATCGACATGCAACGGACCGTCTTTGATGCCCGCATGCGACACCGCGCCGAGCGCGATTGAATTGACTGTGATCGCATGCCGCCCATGCTCGCGCGCCAGTGCCTTGCCAAAACCCGCCATGGCCGCCTTCGCGCCCGAGTACACCGCCATGTTGGCTTCGCCGATGCGGCCAGCTTCCGAGATGATGTTGATGATGCGCCCGCTCTTGCGCGCGACCATGCCCGGCAGCACGCTGCGGCAACAGTTCATGGTGCCAAAGACATTGAGATTGACGATTTTTGCCCAGTCGGACGGGGGCATATCAAGAAATGGCGGCGTGCGTCCGCCTTTCTCGCGGCGTTCCGGGATGATCCCGGCGTTGTTCACGAGTATCGACACGGGCGCGCCAAACTGCGCGCTGCCTTTGGCGACCATGGCTTCCACTTCGTCGGCGCGGGTAATGTCGGCTGGCGCAGCCAGCGCCTTGCCGCCGGCCGCCGTAATTTCGGCGACAACTTTCTCCGCGCGTTCGGCCACGAGGTCATTGACGATAACGCGCGCGCCTTCGGCGGCCAGTTCGATGCAAATCTGCCGGCCCACGCCTTGGCCTGCGCCGGTGACGAGCGCCACTTGATTTTCCAGTCCGAGCTTCATGGTGTTTCCTTTGTCCTTGGGTTGTTTGAAATGGTGGTCAATGCGCAGATGCCGGTTCAGCGGCCGGTGAACACCGGCTTGCGTTTCTCGACGAAGGCGCGCATGCCTTCCTTGCGGTCATCGCTGTCGATGATCATGGCCGCCGCATAACGTTCGTATTCAAGCCCCGAGTCGAGATCAGCTTGCATGCCGCGATTGATCGCTCTCTTGGCGAAGCGCACTGCCAGCGGGGGGTGCTCGGCAATGCGCTGCGCCAATTCGAGCGCAGCGGGCATCAGTTCGGCCTGTGGCAGCACGCGGCTGACGATCCCGTAGCGCAGTGCGGTTTCTGCATCAATCAGGTCGGCGGTGAGGATCAGTTCCTTGGCGCGCGCCTCGCCGATCAAACGCGGCAAGCGTTGCGTGCCGCCGGCGGCGGGAATTACGCCGAGCTTGATCTCGGGCAGCCCGAAGCGCGCGCCCGAAGCGGCCCAGCGGATGTCGCAGCACAGCGCGATTTCCAGTCCTCCGCCGAGTGCAACGCCGTTGATGGCCGCGATCACCGGTTTTTCGAATTCCTCGATGTTGCGAAAAAGGTCGTGCGTGGCCTTTTGCGCGACGAAGTAGTCCGTGCCAACGGGCTGTCCGTCGGCGCGTTCCTTGATGTCCGCACCGGCGCAAAATGCGCGTTCGCCAGCGCCAGTGACGAGCACTGCGCGCACCCGCTGGTCGTTGCGCGCGAACTCGAAGAAGGCGCGCGCGAGATCGGGCTTCATTGAACCGCCGAGCGTGTTCATGCGCTCCGGGCGGTTCAGCGTGATGACGGCGACGTTGCCGCGCACCTCGTAAAGCAGTGTGTCGAGCGGGGTGGGAGCCGTGTTCGTGTTCATGGATGTTGTCCTTGTTTTTTGGGCGGGTTCTTCACGTTCCCGCTGCGGAAAGAACGTGCGCGATGGCCACCGATCCCAGGCCAATCATGTGGGCCAGGCCCCAGTGCGCATTCGGATGCTGGCGGCCTTTGGCTTCGCCGCGCATCTGCCGCGTGATCTCGGCGATCTGGCCGATGCCGGTCGGGCCGAGCGGGTGGCCCATGCCGATCAGTCCTCCCGATGCGTTGATGGCGCAGCGTCCGCCAATCTGCGAGTCCCCGCGTTCGAGATAGGCTGCGCCTTCGCCGGGATCGCATACGCCGATGGCTTCGCTGTAGAGTAGCTCCTCGACCGAAAAAGCATCGTGCAATTCGACCAAGTCGAGTTGTTTTGCTTCGATTCCCGCCTGTTCGAGCGCCGCGCGCGCGCTGGTACGCACGAGGTCGATAGACCCCTGTCCGTAAACGGTTTCTTCGCGCTCGCTGATTGCAGCCGAAGCGCGCACGCGCACACAGCGTCTGGCATCGAGTCCCAAGCGTTTGAGCGCGCTGCCTGACACCAGCAACACGGCTGCAGCGCCTTCGCCGCGCGGGCAGCATTGCTGCACCGTGAGATCACCGGCAACCTTGGGCGAAGCAAGCACCTGTTCGAGCGTGCGCGGCTTGCGGAACTGCGCATACGGGTTGCGCGAGGCATTGCCGTGGTTCTTGACGGCAACGCGCGCCAGCGATTCGATGCGGGCGCCGCGCTCGCGCAGGTAGCTGCGGGCCATCAGTGCAAACTTTACCGCCGGAATCGTGGCGGTGTCGCTCAGGCGTTCCAGCCCGTCCTTGTTGGCCGCGCGGCGGCCGTCGCCGTGCTTGTCCACGCCTACCGCAAGCGCCACATCGCTGATGCCATGCGTGATTTCCATGCAGGCTTGGCGAAACGCAAAGGAGCCGGAGGCCGATGCGTTTTCGACTTGCGTGACCGCCAACCCGGTGGAACCCAGGTGACGGAACATGACGCGGCCAACCGCCATGCCGATAGAGGTGGTGCCCACGTAAGCGCTCTGCACCTGTTCCCAGTCAAGGCCCGCATCGGCGAGCGCGGCCCGCACTGCCGTCAATCCCAGATGCGTGTATGGCGTCTCGCTCGGAAATTGATAGGGATGCAAGCCAATGCCCGCGACGTAGACGCCGTCGTTACCGTCAATCCAGCGATTGGGGTTCATTGGGCGGCCTCCGCGTTCGCTGGCACGAACCGGCAGTCGAAAATGCCGCCCGAATCCAGGGGCATGGCTACTGCTTTCATTGCCATGCCTGGGCGCAGGACTGACTCGTCGGCCACGGCGATCACGCCTTCTTCCACCACCTGATCAGCAATGCGAATGTCCCCCGCAATGCTCGGCGCGGGCATGCCCGGCGCCAGCGGCACGTGCAAGGTCACATATTCGAGGAGGGCGCCGTCGCCCGCGAGGGCTACCTGTTCGGCTTTGTCGAGCGGGGCGCCGCAGTGCGAGCAACCCGGTACGTTGGCGGGAAAGCTCAAGCCCTTGCAATGGGGGCACTGCACGAAGAGAAAGTCAAGCGAGCGGCCATCGGACGCCAGCCGGTAGAGCGAGGGATGCCGGGGACGCATCGCGGTGAGGTCTTGGGTCATGGATATGCACAGAGTTTGGGAGGAGTAGACAAGGGGGTCAGTTGAGTTTGGCGCCAGATTGCTGAATGATTTCGCGCCAGCGGACCATTTCGGTTTTGACAAACTCGGAGAGCTTGTCGTCGCGCAGATCTTTCAGCGGCATGCTGCCGAACTTCTCGGTGATTCGCAGCATTTCGGGATCGACGACGACCTGGGCAATGGCATCGCCAAGCCGCTTGGCAATCGCCGGCGGTGTTTTGGCGGGCAGGAAGACGGCGCTCCACGCCGTGGACTCGGCGTTTGGAAAGCCCAGTTCACCCACAGTGGGAATATCTGGTGCAGCGGTCAGGCGTTCCTTGCTTGTCACGACCAGCGGCTTGAGTCTGCCCGCCTGCACAAAAGGCATCACGACCGACGGATAGTCGAACATCAGATCGAGGTTGCCGCCCATCAGGTCAGTCAGCGCCGGGTTGCTGCCTTTGTAAGGCACGTGGGTCATCTTGATGCCGGCGGCGGCCTGGAATAGCTCAGCCGTCAAATGGGTGCCGGTGCCCGCACCGGCAGAACCGAAGTTGAGTTGGCCCGGATGGGCCTTGGCATAGGCGATCAGCTCAGGCACGGTCTTGAAAGGCCGCGACGGGTTGATGACCAGGATGAGCGGCGTGTTCGACAGCCCGTGCACCGGCACGAAATCCTTCACGGGGTCGTAACGGATGTTGTTGTAAAGCGCGAGATTGGCTGCATGGGTGCCGGATGTGCCGTAAATCATGGTGTAACCGTCAGGCGGCTGGCGGGACGCCCACTCTACGCCGATGGAGCCGCCTGCGCCAGGCCGGTTGTCCACGATTACCGGCTGGCCGAGTTTGTTGCCAAGGAGCCTTGAGAACGGGCGTGAGAAGTTGTCGGTAATGCCGCCTGGCGTGAACGGCACCACGAAAGTGATGGGCTTGGCGGGCCAGTCGTCGCCCGCGGCCTGTGCGGCGCCTATGCATGCACAAGCCGCGATAAACCCCGCGAACGCTCTTTGCAAGAACTTTTTCATCTGTGTCTCCGGGTTGGGTTGATGATTCGATCTGGATCTTTTGATCTACAATGGGCCGTAGTATACTTCAGCCATTCGTTCATTTGCAAGAGGAAATATGCCGACCTCATGCAGCAAAAATTCCAATCATCTTTTTATCGAATCAACGGTTCTTCCTTAAAATTCGTTGGTCATTGCGAAATATCGGAGAACTTTTGTGCCGACGCTTGTTCCTGCAGCTATCCGCACCATGTCTTTGTTTGAACTGTTTGCTCGCGAGAAGCGCGAGCTTTCCAATTCCGACTTGGCCCGTTTGATGGACTTGCCGGAAAGCAGTTGCTCGGATCTGCTGCACACCCTGCACGAGCAGGGCTACCTGATACGCACCGCGCGCAGCCGGCGCTTCTATCCGACGGCGCGGCTGCTGGCTGTGGCCAAGGAAATTTCGGCCAGCGACCCGGTTTACACGGTGGCATCCGAAGCCGCCGAACTGCTGCGCGACAAGACCGGCGAGACGGGCCTGGTTGGCCGCGTCGAAGGCGGCGTGGTCAAGATATTGGCGTTCACTGCGGGCTGGCATCCGCTGCGCTACGTGCAAAGCGTGGGCGACAAATTGAGTCTGCACGTGTCGGCGCTGGGCAAGGCGGCATTGGCGTTGGGCGCGCCCGAAGAAGCCGCGCGTCAGTTGCGCCTGAAGCCGCTGAAAAAACTGTGCGCGGGCACGATCACCGACCTGGCCCTGCTGGAAGCGCAGATCGAACAAACGCGCAAACAGGGTTGGATTCTGGTCGAGAACGAAGGCGGCGATGGCCTCTCCGCGTTGGCCGTCGCGGGCTATGTGGGCGGCCAACCGATCGCCCTGTCCGTCGCCGGCCCAACCGATCGCTTCCGCCAGAACCGTGAACCCTACTTGGCCGCACTGAAGGAAGTGCAGCCCCTCGTTTTCCGCCCGCGCAATGTCAGGGAGTCCGTTGCCGCATAGGGCGGCGGACATCGGCGGCGCGCTTTTCATCCACCCACTTCACAGGAGACATTCCGATGAAATCCACCCCAACCGCCGATCAGGAACTGCTGCGCGACAGCGTCCGCCGTTTCATGAAGAGCGAGGTCGTGCCGCTCATCGCCCGGCATGACGTCGAAAAAACGTTCCCTTTTGAAATTCTCAAGGGGTTGGCGCAGTTCGGCTACATCGGCGGACGGCTTCCGGAATCGGAAGGCGGCATGGGCCTGGACCAGCTCACTTGGGCCATGCTGATGGAAGAGGCGGGCTACACTTGGTTGTCGCTGCGCACCATGCTCAACATCACCAACGGCCCGATCAACAAGATTGCAGCCGAAGGTACGACCGAGCAAAAAGATCGCTTCCTCAAGCCGCTGCTGGCCTGCGAGCGCCGGTGCTTCACCGGAATCAGCGAGCCGGGCACCGGCTCGAACATCGCGCAGATTCAGACGCGCGCCGACTTGCAGGGCGACCATTACGTGCTCAACGGCCGCAAGCTCTGGATCACCAACGGCGCGTTTGCCGACTTCGGCATCGTGGTGGCGCGCACTTTCAGCCCGGATTGCCAAGGGCAGCTTTCGACCTTCCTGGTGGAACGCGCGGTTTCCCCCTATGACGCGCGGCGCGTGGACACGATGGTGCTGCGCAGTACCGGCACCGCCGAATTGAGCTTCGACAACGTGAAAGTACCGCGCGCGAACCTGCTTGGCGAGGAAGGCAGCGCGCTCAAGCGCATGCTGGTCGGGCTTGATGGCGCGCGCGTCAACATCGCGATGGGCGCGGTGGGCGCGGCCCAATCGGCGCTCGACCTGTCAATTGATTACGCGCGCACGCGCACGCAGTTCGGCAAGCCGATAGGCAGTTTCCAACTCGTGCAAAAGCTGATCGTTGACATGAAGGTGCGCGTCGAAGCCGCGCGTGCGCTCGGTCTGCGCGCGGCTGCTGCTCTCGATGCCAAAACGGACGACGCGCGCATGGCTTGCTCGATTGCCAAGCTCTATGCCACCGAAGCCGCGCACGAAGTGGCAAGCATGGCGCTGCAGGTGCATGGCGGGCTTGGGTACGCGACCGATTACCCGATCGAGCGCATCTTCCGCGACACGCGCGGCGGCACCATTCCCGAGGGCACGACCGAAGTACAGACGCTGATTGTCGGGCGCGAGATTCTCGGCATGTCCGCCATTGTTTGAGCGGAGACGCGCCATGGCAACCAATGCATCCAAGCCGGCCGACTTGTCGCGCCTGATCAATCCTCGCTCGATCGCGCTGGTCGGCGCCTCCGACCGCGACGGCAGCATCGGCGAGAGAACCTTGACCAACCTGCTCACGCATTCGACGTTCGAGGGCGAGATTTTCCTGATCAATCCAAGCAAGACCGAGATACGCGGGCGCCGGTGTTGGCCCAGCATCGCCTCGCTACCTGCCGTGCCAGATGTTGCCGTGGTCGTCGTTCCGGCCAGCAACGCGCTCGGAGTGATCGAGGAATGCGCCGCGCGCCGGGTTCGCTTCGCGGTCATCCTCAGTTCCGGTTTCAGCGAAGCCGGCGCCGAAGGCGAACGCGCTCAAGCGCGCATGAAGGAGATTGCCGAGGCGGGCGGATTGCGTCTTTACGGCCCCAACTGCCCTGGCCTGTGCAACGTGAATGCGCGCCTCGGACTCACCTTCTCGCCGTCGTTTCCGCACGATCTGATCAAAGGCCCGATTGGCTTGGCGACGCAGGGGGGCGGGATTGGGCGCAACGTCATGCAGGCCATGGAGCGCGGCATTGGCATCGGACTGTGGGCTTCGACCGGCAACGAAGTCGATCTGCAAGTCGCCGATTTCATTCACTACATGGCCGACGCGCCGGACATCAAGGTCATCATCACGCTGCTCGAAGGCATCAAGGACGGCGCCAAGTTCGCCGCTGCCGTACAGCGCGCCGCGGCCAACGGCAAGCCGGTGATCGGGTTGAAGGTTGGCAAGTCCGAGTACGGCCGCCGCGCGGCGCAGTCGCACACTGCGTCGTTGACAGGCTCGGCGCAAGTGAACAGCGCGGTATTCAAACAATTCGGAGTCATCGAGGTCAACGACATCGACGAACTCGTGGATACCGCCTGGCTCTTTGCTCGCGCAATGCCGCCGGCGCAAGAAGCAGTCGGCATCTATTGCTCGTCTGGCGGCACGTCCGCGTTGACGGCCGACGCGGTTGGCTCGGCCGGCCTTACGCTCGCGCAGTTCACCGAAGAGACCACTGCGGTATTGCGTAAAAACCTGCCGCACTATGCGGCCATCGGCAACCCGGTCGATACCACCACCGTGGTATTGAGCGATAAAACCGTGGTGGAGACCACGCTGGGCGCTGTGGCTGGCGACGCCAACCTGGGCCTGGTGATCGTGCCGATTACTCTCGACTACGGCGAAACCACTGCGCGTATGGCGCAAAACATCATCAATGTACAAAAACGCGGCAAGACGCCAATTGTTCCGATCTGGATGAGTGATCGTCAAGGGGAGGGTTATCGGTTGCTGGTGCGCGAGGGCTTCGCGCCGCCACGTTCGGTGGGCAAGGCGATTGCGGCTATCGCGCGTTGGGTTGAATACGGGCGGTGGAAGCGCGCCAATCCGGCGTTCACCCAGGCGCTGCCGGCTGTTGCGCCGCCGCCCGGTGAATTCACGACGCGCAGTCTCTCCGAGTCACAGGCCAAGCAACAGCTTCGGGATGCGGGCGTGGCGCTATTGCCGAACGCGCTGGCGCGGTCGGCTGAAGAAGCGTGCGCATTGGCCGATCGCATGGGTTATCCGATCGTCGCCAAAATTGCCAGCCAACAGATCGTCCACAAGTCCGACGTCGGCGGCGTACAGGTCAACCTGCAAAATGCCGAGCAAGTCGCGCAAGCCTGGCAGCGCATCATGACCCAAGTCACACGCGCCCAGCCCGATGCCAAAATTGATGGCCTTCTGATCGAGAAAATGGCTCCCGGCGGCGGGGTGGAATTGATGGTCGGCGTCACGCGCGACCCGACATTCGGTCATGTGATGACCTTCGGCCTGGGCGGTATCTATGTGGAAATTCTGCGCGATGTCACGTGCCGCATGCTGCCGCTGGATAAAACCGCGGCTGCCGCGATGGTGCGCGAAATGCGCTGCTTTCCGCTGCTCGACGGAGCGCGTGGAAGGCCCGCGGCTGACGTGCCGGCCCTGGAAAACTTGCTGGTACGCATCTCCGATTTCGTGACACGCCATGCCGATCGCATCGAGGAAATGGACCTTAACCCTGTCTGGGTCGGCGCGGTCGGCGAAGGGGCGATGCCGCTTGATGCCGTAATCATCGAACGGGTTCCCGCAGGAGCATCCGCATGACGACGACAGTGCTACAGCCGCCGCTGGCCGGCGTGACGGTGATCGACTTCAGTGAACTGCTGCCCGGTCCCTTTTTCACGCAAAATCTCGTGGAATTGGGCGCCCGCGTCATCAAAATCGAGCGCCCCCCAGGCGGCGACAACGTGCGGCACATGGGGCCGGGCGTATTCGACGCGGTCAACCGGGGCAAGCAAAGCCTGTTGATCGACCTGAAGGATCCGGCGCAGCGTGAACAAGTGCGCGCGCTCATCGCCGCCGCCGACGTGGTGGTGGAGTCGTACCGGCCCGGCGTGATGAAGCGACTGGGTCTGGATGCAACCAGCTTGCTGCGCGAATTCCCGCAATTGGTGTATGTCTCGCTCAGCGGTTACGGGCAGCAAGGCCCGTGGGCCGACTTGCCAGGCCACGACATCAATTACCTGGCGGCTGCGGGCGTGCTTTCGGTGTCGGGCACGCCCGATGGAGGACCTGCGCAAAGTTTCGGGTTGCCGGTGGCGGATTTGTGCGGCGCGATGTACGCGCTGTCGTCCACGCTCGCGGCCTTGCTACAGCGTCAGCACACCGGCCAAGGGCAGCATCTCGACGTGGCGCTGGCCGATTGTGCGCTGCACTGGATGAATCCCCGTCTTGGCGCATACCGCGAGGCTGACGCATTCACGCTCGACGCACAACGCGATGCGACCCTGGTCAAGGCCGGCTATGGCGCATTCCGCTGCCACGATGGCGGCCACGTGTCCATCGCCGCGCTCGAAGACCATTTCTGGCAACGCTTGTGCGCGGCGCTCGATATGGGCGACTTTGGCGGCCAAGCCTATCGCTCGCACAAGGCGCGCAAGCCGGTGGCTGCGGCCATCAATCGCCGCATCGCCGAGGTGATCGGGGGCATGGGTTGCAGCGAAGCCTTCGATCTTCTGAAGCGGCATGACGTTCCCGCCGCACCGATGGTAGAGCCGGCGCGACTCGCGGCGTTGCCTCAATTCGCGCAGCGTGAGAAGTTTGAGGCCGGCGCCTCGATGCCGCTTGCGCGCTATCCTGTACCCATGGCGGGCGTGACGCCGGGCGCGCTCGGTCCCGCGCCCACGCTCGACAGCGCGCGCGGCTAAGTCATGGCGCGGGTGTTGAAATTCCCGTGTCGGAGGTCGCGCAGTGTTTCTTGGCGCTCTCAGTAAAACAATTCCCCCGTCCCCTCCAACCCGTCCGCGCCGTGTTCTGCTTGCGCGGGCGGGGGCGGCTCGGCGGCGTCTTGCTTGACCAG